>SFFD01000051.1 GCA_004556975.1 Oscillospiraceae bacterium
CAGCCTATGGTTAATTCCGGAGCGGGACAGCGGCGGATTTATAGATTCTCCGAGTTCACGCAATGACATATCGGGATTCTCAAGACGGATTTCGGCAATTTCGCGAAGCTCTTCCGGAAGAAAGGTATTTCCTCTGTGTTCAAAGATATATTTTATATCCTGTACCTGCTGAAAGGAAGCATTCAAAGTTTTGTCAAGGTTTGCGTTGTCGCAGTTCATGCGGCGGTTGACGCGGTTTTTTATATCCTTGAGAATTTTAATGTTCATCAGTTCCACCGCAGACATGGGCGCGCCTATATATGTAAGCAAATCTTCAATGTTTTCGCTTTCCTTGTAATAAACTATATAGGAGCCACGACGGATTGTGCTTTTTGGCTGAGCAAGCACTTCGCCGATAAGAGATAAAAGATCCTTGCAAAGATTCATATAGTTTGCGTCAAATTCGCAATGATAGTCCTTTTCCGGATTTGTAAGGCTTCCGCAAACAAGATATGCTCCGCGGAGAAAATATTTTATATCGTCCTCGTTTTCTATATTAGCACGGTTTATCCGAAGATGCGGTTCGCCCGGAACATGATAGAAAGTATCCATAATTTTCTTTCTGTCGGATGCTTTTTCAATGTATACTTTATAAAGCGTTCCGCGAACGCGCTCTTTAAATGTTATCTTTGCGGAAACTCCGCAGTGAATCATAAGCGTTTCGGCGAAAAGTCTTGCTGTGGGTTCATGCTGTACGGAAAAAGAAATTTCATCCGCACGAAATTTATAGGAAAAGAGTAAAAAGCCATAAAGAAGCGCATGTATAGCGCTTTCGCTTTCCGGAATATCTTTGCAAAGTTCGTCCTTAAGGTCAGAAGCAAATGACACGACCGCCTTCCCCCTATCTGTACAAAATTTCAACTTCCGGTTCAAGGAAAAATCCCGTTTCCGCTTTTACCTTTTCCTGAACCTGCTTTATCAGTTCAAGAACATCTGAACAGGTTGCTCCGTCCTTATTTATAACAAATCCGGCGTGCTTTTCGCTTACTTGCGCTCCGCCGACTGTAAATCCTTTAAGACCGCATTGGTCTATAAGCGCCGAAGCGAACGCGCCCTCCGGGCGCTTAAATGTACTTCCGGCGCTGGGTTTATCCATTGGCTGTTTATCAAAACGCCTGCTTAAAAGTTCTTCCATCTTTGCCTTGATTTCTGATTTTTCGCCCTTCTTAAGACGGAAAGCAGCCCCGGTGATTATATATTTTTTGCTGCTGTAAACACTGTGGCGATATGACATATCAAGGTCTTTTTCCTCGAATCTTCCTGTATTGCCGTTTTCGTCAATGTGCTTTGCATAAAGAATAACATCTTTAATTTCTCCGCCGTAAGCGCCCGCATTCATAAAAACGGCCCCGCCGACCGAACCGGGAATTCCGTATGCAAATTCAAGTCCCGTAAGGGAATTTTCAAGGGCAAAGCTGCAAAGCTTTGCAAGGCTTGCGCCGGCCTCGCAAAATATTGTTTCTTTGTCAATAAGGCATATTTTACTCATTTCATGCCCAAAATGCAGTACAACACCGCCGGTGCCTTCATCGGATACAAGAAGATTTGAGCCTTTTCCGAGCGGAAAAAGCTTTATACCGTTTTCTTTGCAGAAGCGAACGGCAACTGCTGCCTGTTCGACATTCTGCGGATTTGCAAAAATCTCCGCAGGGCCGCCGATTCTGAATGTGGTATGTGAGGAAAGCATTTCATTTTCCGAAAACGGGATTTTAGTTTCATCTGCAAATTTTGCAAGAAGTTCGTTAGTCAACACGGCAGCCTCCCTCATTCATCAAGTCCGTAGTAGGAATCCCACTCGCCTATATCGTCAATATCGTCCATGGGCGGCATGGCAAGCCGCTCCATAAGCTCAATAGCGGCGTTGTCGCCCATACGCTTTTGCCTGTTATTCATTGCGGCAACTTCAACAATTACCGCAAGATTGCGCCCGGGCTGCACCGGGATAGTGATAAGCGGCACTTCGACATCAAGAATTTTTGTATAAACATCCTTTGCACCCATTCTGTCGTAAACTTTATCGTTATCCCACGGCTCAAGATTGATAACCATATCAAGCTTGGAGCTTTTCTTTACGGAGCCCATACCGAAAAGGTTGCGCGCATTTATAATGCCGACTCCGCGAAGCTCCATAAAATGACGGATATTTTCCGGTGAAGTTCCTACAAGAGTTCTTTTTGAAACGCGGCGGATTTCTACTGCGTCATCCGCAATAAGTCGATGGCCTCTTTTAATCAGTTCCATTGCAACTTCGCTTTTACCTACGCCGCTTTCGCCGTACAGCAAAACGCCTTCGCCGTAAACTTCAACAAAAACGCCGTGCCTTGTTATTCGTTTTGCCAGCGCGATACTAAGCGTATGAGTAATACCGGCCATAAATTCGGAAGTGGATTCTGTGGTTCGGTAAAGCGGAATATTGTATTTTTTTGCAAGGTTGACAATGCTGTTATCCACAAGCATATTCCATGTAAAAATGACTATTGCAGGCTTGTGAATAAAAAATTCTTCCACCGTGGGAAGCATATTAGCGCCAAGACTTTTTAAATATGAATACTCGGTTTTTCCGATTATTTGTATTCTTGAAGGGTCAAAAAGATCGTAAAAGCCCGTGAACTGAAGTCCCGGACGGTTCAGCTCGTTGGTTTCAATCCGAATTGCATCCACATCCTCCGGTGCCCATATCTCTTCAAGGTTAAATTCTTTTACTATTTTAACGAAGCTTACGCTATAAAGAGAAGCCATATTTTCCTCCTTTTTCATCAGAGAATATACCAAGTTTATTATACTATAATTGCACATAATTTTGCAATTACTTATTTTATGTTATATTTTAATTTATTTTGCTTATTGTGCAAAACAGAGATAAGACGGCATTCAAATATACTGCAGAATTATTGACCATGTTTAAAAATTTCGGAAAGTACCGCCGCAAATTAAAAAAAACATAAAAATGCCAAAAAACATTTGAAAGAAAAGGGGTTTCATGATAATATATTATTGATATTTTATATATTGCAATTTTATATTCTAAAAATTTCAATAAAATAAGGAGTGAAAAAATGGCACGTTCTAAAAAAACGATGGATGGCAACACCGCTGCTGCTCATGTTTCATATGCATATACAGATGTTGCCGCCATTTATCCTATCACACCGTCATCAGTAATGGCTGAACTTGCCGACAAATGGTCCGCAACAGGAAGAACAAATATTTTCGGCAACAAAGTACAGGTTACCGAAATGCAGTCTGAAGCAGGCGCGGCAGGCTCCGTTCACGGCTCTCTTGCGGCAGGCGCGCTTACTACCACCTTCACCGCTTCGCAGGGACTTCTTCTTATGATTCCGAACATGTATAAAATGGCGGGTGAACTGCTTCCTGCCGTTATAAATGTTTCCGCAAGAGCCCTTGCTTCCCATGCGCTTAGCATTTTCGGCGATCATTCTGATATCTATGCCTGCCGCCAGACCGGTTTTGCCATGCTTTGCTCCGGCAACCCGCAGGAGGTTATGGATCTTGCCCCTATTGCCCACCTTTCGGCAATAAAAGGCCGCGTTCCGTTCATTCATTTCTTTGACGGCTTCCGTACCTCGCACGAGATTCAAAAAATTGAAGTCTGGGATTACGAACAGCTTAAAAATCTTGCGGATTTTGACGCCATTGAAGCTTTTCGCAAAAATGCGCTTAACCCCAATCACCCCGTAACACGCGGAACCGCACAGAATCCGGATATTTTCTTCCAGGCACGCGAGGCTTGCAACAAATTTTATAATACCCTTCCCGCAGTTGTGGAAGAATACATGAACAAAGTCAACGCCGAAATAGGCACGGACTATAAACTTTTTAACTACTACGGCGCTTCTGACGCCGAACACATTATTGTTGCAATGGGTTCCGTTTGCGACACCATAGAAGAAACTATTGATTATCTTAATGCGGCAGGCGGCAAATACGGTCTTGTTAAGGTTCGCCTTTATCGCCCGTTCAGCAAAAAGCACTTGCTTGCGGCAATTCCGCGTACCGTAAAGACAATTTCAGTTCTTGACCGCACAAAAGAACCCGGAAGCGTCGGCGAACCGCTTTTCCTTGACATTGCGGCTGCTGTTCGCGGTACGGAATTTGAAGGAGCGAAGCTCTTCGGCGGGCGCTATGGTCTGGGCAGCAAGGACACCACTCCCGCACAGATAATCGCTGTTTTCCGCAACGCAGAAAAAGGCGGAAAAACCGCCTTTACTATCGGCATTGACGATGATGTAACCGGTCTTTCTCTCGAAATAAGGGAAGCTCCGGATACCACCCCTGCCGGAAACAAGAGCTGTATGTTCTGGGGACTCGGCTCCGACGGAACCGTTGGCGCGAACAAAAACTCCATCAAAATCATCGGCGACCATACGGATCTCTATGTTCAGGGCTACTTCGCATATGACTCCAAAAAGTCCGGAGGCGTTACGGTTTCTCACCTTCGTTTCGGCAAATCTCCCATCAAGTCCACCTATTATATCAGCCGCGCAGATTTTGTGGCATGCCACAACCCCTCATACGTAAACAAATACGACATGGTTTCCGTGCTCAAAAAAGGCGGCAAATTCCTGCTCAACTGCGGGTGGAAGCTTGACGAAATAGAAAAACACCTTCCCGGAGAGGTAAAACGCTATATTGCAGAAAACGAAATTGAGCTGTATACCATCGACGGTATTTCAATCGCCCGCGAAATCGGACTTGGCGGAAAAATAAATACAATTCTTCAGGCTGCGTTCTTTAAGATTTCGGAAATAATACCTGTTGAAGACGCAGAAAAATATATGAAAGAAGCTGTCGTAGCGACCTATGGCAAAAAGGGAGACGCCGTTATCAACATGAACTTTGCCGCAATTGAACGTGGAATGAAAGACTTTGTAAAGGTTGATTACCCCGCCGAAGCATGGAAAAAAGCCGAAGGCTCAATTCCTGTTCCTGAGGCAGAGGGCAACGACAAAGAACTTGTTGATTTTGTCAACTCCGTTCTTGTTCCTGCTTCTGCTCAAAAGGGCGATAAGCTTCCCGTTTCCGTATTTTCCGGTCGTGAAGACGGTACATTCCCCGCAGGTACCGCCGCGTTTGAAAAACGCGGAATTGCCGTTGACGTTCCGAGATGGCTTCCGGAAAACTGCATTCAGTGCAATATGTGCTCTTATGTTTGCCCTCACGCGGTTATCCGCCCCGTTGTTATGAGCGATGAGGAACTTGCAAGCGCGCCGGACGGCACTAAATCACTTCCTATGACCGGTGTAAATGGAAAACACTTTACAATTACTGTTTCTACGCTTGACTGCACCGGATGCGGTTCCTGCGTTAATGTCTGCCCCGGCAAAAAAGGTGTAAAAGCGCTTGAAATGAAACCGCTTGAGCAGGAAACCGGCGAACAGAAGATATTTGAATACGGTCTTGATGTGTCCGAAAAGCCCGAAGTATTTGATAAATTCAAAACAGCTACCCTTAAAGGAAGTCAGTTCCGCCGTCCTCTTCTCGAATTCTCCGGTGCTTGCGCAGGCTGCGGTGAAACTCCTTATGCAAAGCTTGTAACTCAGCTTTTCGGCGACAGAATGTATATTGCTAATGCCACCGGATGCTCTTCTATCTGGGGAGGTTCCGCGCCGTCTACTCCTTACACCAAGAACAAAGCCGGCAAAGGCCCGGCGTGGGCAAACTCGCTGTTTGAAGATAACGCGGAATACGGCTATGGTATGTTCCTCGGTCAGGAAGCCATCCGCAACAGCTATATTGAAAAAGTTCGCTTCCTTGCCGAAAACGGCAAGCATGACGAAACCGTTGCTGCCGCAAAAAAATATCTTGATACGGTAAATGACGGCGAAGCAAACGCCGCCGCAACAAAAGAGCTTATTGCCGCAATTGAAAAAAATTGCACTTGCGAACGCGCGCTTGATATACTCAAGGGCAAGGATTATCTTGCAAAGAAATCCGTTTGGGCTTTCGGCGGCGACGGATGGGCATACGACATCGGCTTTGGCGGTGTTGACCATGTTCTTGCTTCCGGAAGAAATATAAATATCCTCGTGTTTGACACCGAGGTTTATTCCAACACCGGCGGTCAGTCCTCCAAGGCAACACCTACCGGCGCGGTTGCACAGTTTGCCTCTGCAGGAAAAGAAGTTAAGAAAAAGGACCTTGCCGCCATTGCAATGAGCTATGGATATATTTATGTCGCACAGGTTGCCCAGGGCGCAAATATGGCTCAATGCGTAAAAGCAATGGCAGAAGCGGAAAGTTATGACGGCCCGTCAATCATCATTGCATATGCTCCATGCATCAACCACGGAATAAAAGGCGGCATGGGCAACTCAATGGCAGAGGAAAAGCGCGCTGTTGAAGCAGGATATTGGCATTTGTTCCGTTATGATCCCCGTCTTGCTGCAGAAGGCAAGAACCCGTTCCAGCTTGACAGCGGGGCACCAACTGCAAGCTATAAGGATTTTATCGAAAGCGAAGTTCGTTACAGCAGTCTTATGCGTACCTTCCCCGACCGTGCGAAAGTACTGTTTGAAAAAGCGGAAGAAAACGCTGCTGAAAAATATGAACATCTTGAGAAACTCTCAAAGCTTGATGTTTGATTTATTTTTGGTTATAAAAATCCCGTGCTCAAAACGAGCACGGGATTTTTGCTTATTTACTTTATAAATCCAAGCTTAAAGCCTTCGGCATATTTTTCATGCTCAAACATTTTCATTTTGTTTTCTTCGCAAAACTTAATAAGCATTTCTGCGTCCTGTTCAACATCGGTTCCTATAATTCCGTATTCGGTATGCACGGTTTCGCCGCT
>SFFD01000005.1 GCA_004556975.1 Oscillospiraceae bacterium
TATACGGACGAAAACGGCGAAGTCATTAACGAAAGCTATGATGAACCGCGGTATGTTACCCGGCTTTATAAAACCGATTTTGAGGGCAAAAACCTTGAAAAGCTTCCCAACTTTGAGTTTGAAAACAATTCTGTCTATGATGTTGCAAAAGAGGTTTACGGCGGAATAAGCTATCTTTTTGTTACCGTGGAAGGAAACCCCGGCGTGCTTCGCTATGAAAACATAACCACCATTGACCTTCCCGAAGATTTTGACCCAAGCAAGGACAACAAGTGGCAGTACGAACAGCACTATACCAGTACATATTATTTTGAAACTTTTGACAGCACCGGAAAAACCCTTGTTTCAAAAGAAATCAGCAAGATTACCGACGGCGAAGAAGGAATGTCTGCCGACTATCTGTCGTTTGACAGCAAGGGCAATGTCTATGTCGGAAACTGGTGGAGCTTTGAGGTATATTCCCCGGATTTAAGCGAAAAGCTTTTCGCAAGCAAGGAAGAAATGAATATCGACGGTTTCGTAAAGCTTTCAGACGGCTCCGTCGGCATTTCCCTCTGGGGAGAAAGCGGAATGGAGATTAAGCGCATAGACCCAATAAAAAAGGAACTCGGCGAGAAAATTTCCGCACCGCAAAACGCTTATAATTTTATAGAAGGAAAAGGCGAATATATTCTTTTCTATTATTCCGCCGGCGGAATTATGGGCCTTAAAGAGGACGGAACCGCCGAAGAAATTGTCAACTGGCTGGATTCCGACATTGAAAACAGCAATATAAACGGAATAATCCCCATGGAGGACGGAAACTTTGTGGTAATAAGCGTAAGCTATGGCGAAGCTTCCGGAAAAGACAAGTCGGAGCTTGTAAAGCTTACCAAAACAAAATATGACCCCACCAATGAAAGAAAAATAATCAACATTGCCTGTATGTACCTTGATTCTGACGTGCGGCAGAAGGTGCTGGATTTCAATAAAACCAATACCGAATACCGCATCCGTATGACGGATTATTCCCAGTACAATACCGGCGATGACAACAGCGCGGGAATAACCAAGCTTAATACGGAGATTATTGCCGGCCATATTCCGGATATATTCATAGTTCAGGGTGTCATGCCCATAAGCCAGTATTCCGGCAAAGGAGTGCTTGAAGACCTTACCCCCTATATGGAGCGGGATTTCGGCAAAGACGCCTTTGTGGAGGAGTTTTTCAACACCCTCCGCAGCGAAGACGGAAAGCTTTATGAAATTTACAGCCACTTTGCGGTTTCAACCGCTATGGGACTTAAAAAAATTGTCGGCGATTCAGACAGCTGGACGTTTGAAGATATGAAAAACGCCCTTGCAAAGCTTCCCGAGGGAGCCACCGTCATGGACGACTATTATTCCAGAGAAAACGCGGTTCAGGCGTTTATGTACAACAATATGAACCGCTTTGTGGACTGGAGCACCGGCAAGTGCAGCTTTGACACTCAGGAATTTATTGACCTTCTTAATTTCGTAAAATCCTTCCCGACACAGGAGGAAGTCAACGCCTCTCACAATGAAGATTATAAATGGGAACCTTCAATAAGCAAGGTAAGCAGCGGAAAACAGCTTTTGATTGAAACAGGTATTTACAGCTTTGACGATTTCCGCGGAAACACCTTCTATCTTTTGGACGGCGAGCCCGGCTTTGTGGGCTATCCCGGAATGGGAAGCAGCTTTGTCGCCGCCGATATGGGCTTTGCGGTTTCTGCAAAAAGCGAATATAAAGACACCGCGTGGGATTTTATAAAATACCTTCTTACCGCGGAATATCAGGAGAACAGAATCTGGAACGGCCTTCCCACCAACAAGGCTGTCTTTGAGAAACTCTTTGAAGCTTCAAAAACTCCGAACTATATCGACCCTGCACTCAGCGATGAGAACGCCGAAGATAATGCCGGTATCGACGCCGGAGAAGCCTCTGCAATAGGCGGCGGACACTGGGAAGAAAACATCCGCTATTCCGAATTCAACAAAGGCACGGTAAACGAACAGGGCTGGAAGGAAGAGCCCAAAACTTATACTTGGTATTATGACGGAAACGATAAGGAGTGGGAAATTCCCGTTTTTGCCATGACGGAGCAGGAAGAACAGGCCATCCGCTCTCTTATAAGCGGAATTACCGTTTTCAGCCGGTATGACAGAAGCCTTTCGGATATTATAGACGAAGAGATTCAGCCTTTCTTTGAAGGTCAGAAATCCGCCGAGGATACCGCAAAAATGATTCAGAGCCGCGCCACAATCTATGTAAACGAACAAAGATAAAATAAAGCCTTCCCCTAACGGGAAGGCTTTATGACGAAATCACCTTTTTCCGATTTTTAACATCAAAGAAAGAACCGTATATCAATGACCAAAGAAAAAACAATGCAAAAAACAAAAAGCGCGAATCCGCACCGCCGAAAAGCCCTTTCGGCAAAGGCGGCGGATAAGCTGCGCAGCGTACTTTATCTTACGCCCAGCGTTGTGGGCGTTTCGCTGTTTTTTATTCTTCCGTTTTTCGTGGTGGTGTACTATTCGCTTATCCGAAGTCCCATCAATCCGGAATTTGTGTTTCTGGAAAACTATAAAAACGTTTTGGGAAACTCTTCGTTTCAAACGGCGGTCAACAACACCCTTAAGTTTTCTGCAATGGCGGTGCCCCTTGCCGTAATTCTCTCTTTGGCGCTTGCCCTTATGCTGGAAGAAAAAATTCCTTTTAAAAGTCAGTTCAGAACCTTCTTTTTAAGCCCGATTATGGTGCCGGTTGCTTCCGTTGTGCTTATATGGCAGGTGCTGTTTGACTATAACGGCGCGCTGAACGAATTTGTTGCAACCTTCGGGCTTGACAAAATCGACTGGCTTAAATCCGAATATTGCCTTGGGGTAATCACCGTGCTTTATCTTTGGAAAAACCTCGGCTATAATATGATTCTTTTTATGGCGGCGCTTGCAAATGTTCCCCAGGAGCTGCTTGAAGCGGCGGATGTGGAGGGCGCGCCCGGCTGGTACAAATTCTTTGCCATAAAGCTGCGCTATCTTTCGCCCACGGTGCTTTTCGTCACTATTCTTTCAATGATAAATTCCTTCAAGGTGTTCCGCGAGATATATCTGCTTACCGGCAAATACCCATATGAGGGGCTTTATATGCTCCAGCACTTTATGAACAACACTTTCGCCTCTCTTGATTACCAAAAGCTTTCCGCCGCGGCGGTGCTTATGGCAATATTCATGGTCGGGCTTATCGCCCTGCTGTTTAAAATAGAGGACGTTTTCGGAAAGGATGTGGAGGGCTGATGAAAGAAAAGCTTCACAAAAAAAAGAAACACCTTGCCGGAAAAATAATCACAGTTATTGTGTGCGCGCTTTTTGCATTTCTCTTTATAATGCCAACGGTGCTCACAATCACAAACTCCTTTATGGAGCAAAGCGAAATAAGCTCAAACTACGGCAAAATTTTTCAGAATTTTTCAGGCGGAAGCAAAACCTATATTTCAGATAAGGTTACGCTGAAATTCATTCCGGATAAGGTAACCCTTTCCCAGTACATAACCGCGCTGATAAAAAGTCCGGATTACCTTTTCAAGTTCTGGAACTCGGTAATCCTTGTTGTGCCCATAGTCATCTTTCAGGTGGCGACGGCGGCGCTCGCCGCCTATGGCTTTACCCGGTGGCGCGGCAAATTCAGAAGCTTTATGTTCTTCTTTTACGTTATCCTGATGCTTATGCCCTATCAGGTAACGCTGGTTCCGAACTATCTGGTAAGCGACTGGCTCGGAATCCTAAATACCCGCTGGGCGATAATCTTCCCCGGAATGTTCGCGCCCTTTTCGGTATTTCTGCTTACCAAATTCATGCGGCGAATACCCGTTTCTCTTATTGAAGCGGCAAAGCTTGACGGTGCGGGCGAATGGCAGATTTTCACCCGGATATGCCTTCCCCAGTGCCGCAGCGCCCTTTATTCCATTGCGATGCTCGTTTTCATCGACTATTGGAACATGGTGGAGCAGCCCATAATTCTGCTTCCGGACGCAGACAAACAGCCGCTTTCGGTCTATCTTTCAACAATAAACGCCGGCGAGGTGGGCGTAGCCTTCGCCGTGGCAACAATTTATATGATTCCGACGCTTTTGCTTTTCCTTCACGGCGAAGAGTACCTTGTGGAGGGCATTGCGCACCAGGGATCGGTGAAAGGATAAATTACTATGGCAGAAGAAAAAGTCAAAAAAAGAGAATGGGTAAAAAACGCCGCAATAATCTTTTTAAGCATTATGCTGGTGCTTACCTTTTTCTCAAATACGTTTTTGCTCCGCTCCTTGCCGGAGGTTTCTACCCAGTCCGTTTCTTCGGGCACGATAAATACCAAAATCCGCGGCAGCGGCACCGTCGCCGCCAACCAGACCTATGACGTTACCATTGACCAAAGCCGCAAGGTCGACAGCATACTTGTAAAGGTCGGCCAGCAGGTAAACGCCGGCGACGTGCTTTTCACCCTTCAGGAGGGCGACAGCAAGGATTTGGAAGCAGCCAAAGATGCACTGTATGATGCGGAAGTTTCATACAGAAAAGCCGTCATAAACGCCGATACAAGCGAGAATTATAGGTCTGAAAAGGCAGCAATAAAGGCGGCACAGGAGGCTTATGATGAAGCCAAGAATACATACAATGACCTTGTAAAAAAACTTGCGGGCAAAAAAGATGTTTTAGCGCAAATTCCTACTGCCGAAGCAGCGGTCAATGTTGCAAAGACAGAATGCGATAAAGAACAGGAAAACTACGACAAGAAAAAACAAGATATTTATAATCAGCTTGAGGCTCTTACAGGCTCCACTCCGCCCGATGAGCCATACAGACCCGACGAAGCTCTCAAGTATGTAAAGCTGTATAAAGAAGCTAAAGAAAATTATAATAACAGTAGCGATGAAGCATCTAAGCTTGTGTGGAAAACCGCTATGGAAGAATACGAGGGACATTTGGCTCTTATCGTTACAACCGGCGGAACGAATTTAACAGTAACCCTTTATGACGAGCTTCAAACAGCGGAAAAAAACCTGAACACTAAAAAAGCCGTACTTTCAGGGGCGGAAAGCACTTTGGAAAGCTTGAATAAGCAGCTTGCAAGCTTCGCCGAGTATGAAACTCAGTTGGAAGCGGCACAGCGCGATATGAGAACACAGAATGACGCTCTTTCCAACGCTTATGACGCTTTGCAGGATAAAATTGATGCGGATGTCAAGGCAGGAAAGCTTCAAGACATTGATTTTGAGGTTATGAAACGCGACCTTGAGAAAAAGAAAAAAGCCGTTGAAGACCTCTCCGGCAACAACGGCAGCAACGAGGTTACCGCAAAGGTTGCCGGAACAGTAAGCGAAATCAACGTAAGGGCGGGCGGCGACGCCAACGCCCAAGAAACGCTTGCCGTAATCGAGCTTACCGACCGGGGCTATACCGTAAGCATTTCCGCCACGGCGGAGCAGGCAAAAAAAGTGACCGTGGGCGACACCGCCGAGGTTACGACCTATTGGTGGGGCAGCGAAATAAAGGCCGTGCTTGACAGCATAAAGAACGACCCCCAAAGCGGCGGAAGAAATAAAATTCTTGTGTTCACCGTTTCGGGCGACGTCGAACCCGGAACAAACCTTAATCTTTCCATAGGTCAAAAGAGCCAGAACTATGATTCCATAGTGCCAAAGAGCGCGGTGCGCAGCGACACCAACGGAAAATTCGTACTTGTGCTTACTCAAAAATCAAGCCCCATCGGCAACCGCTATGTGGCGACAAGAGTTGATGTGAACGTGCTTGCGGAGGACGACGTTTCCGCCGCCGTAACGGGTTTAAGCTACGGCGATTATGTCATTACCACCTCAAGCAAGCCCATAGAGGCGGGCACACTCGTCCGTATGGCGGAGGGAGCGTAATAAGGTGGAAAAAGCTATGGACTGGCTTAAAAAGCATAAGCTTCCGGTGGCTCTTAACCTTGTGCTTATAATTCTTGCGGGCTGCTGCCTCGGCTTTTGCGCAAAAATGAAAGGCACCCTTGAATATACAAAGGCGGCGGAAAAATGGGCGGGAAATTCCGGCGAGCGTTTCGCCTATATTTCCTGCTTTATGCCGGAAACGGCGCGCACCGACCAACAAAGCGTATATTCCTTCAAAAGCGCCATGGAGCAAAAGCTTACCGAAAACTCCATGGAAGCGGAGGAAGGCCGCACACTGTGGACATTTGCCTATTGCGGCAACGCCGCCATCCCCGTAACCACCGACAAAGGCTCCGCCACGGTGGAAGCCCTTGGCGTGGGCGGCGACTTTTTCTTCTTCCACCCGATGCTGCTTCGCAGCGGCAACTACATTGCCGAAAGCGACCTTATGCACGACGGAGTCGTCATCGACAAGGAGCTTGCATGGAAGCTTTTCGGCGCCATAGAGGTCAACGGAATGGAGCTTGAAATTGCCGGCAGAAAATTCTATGTTGCCGGCGTTGTGGAGCGGGATTCCGACTTTGCCAGCACCGAAGCCTACGGCTCCGACATCGGGCTTTATATGGCCTATGACGTTTTCAACGAGATTACAAACGAGGGAATAAACTGCTATGAGCTTGTGTTCCCGAACCCCGTTACAAACTTTGCCTTAAATCTTGTAAAAGACAATTTTCCCGGCGGGGATTCAACGGTCTTTGTTGACGAAGGCTCACGCTACGACGTGAGCAGCCTTTGGAGTGTGATAAAGGATTTCGGCAAGCGCAGTATGCGCACCGACGGCGTTATTTTCCCCTATTGGGAAAACGCCGCCCGCCTTACCGAGGATTATGCCGCCCTTGGAATGGTGCTTTTTTGCCTGTTTATGATAACGCCGCTTTGCTTTGCGGCTGTAATCGGCTGTAAATATGCAAAAAAAGGCGCGTCGGCCGCGTGGAAAAAGACAGAAGAATTTTCCGTGAAATTCTATGACGCCGTGAACGACAAACTTTATGCCAAAGAACAGCACGCAAAGCTGCTTGAGGAGCAGGAAAAAAAGAGCCCCGGCGAAAGCGGCGCGGAAAGCTCCGAGGACTACTCCGAAGAAAGCTCCGAGGATTACGAGCCAGATGAACTCGATGACTGATAAAAAAATCCCCCGCCGGGGGATTTTTTTATGCTTGGCGGTAACCTCTGCGCTCCGCGCGGAGCTGCCACAGCCTTCCCCAAAGGGGAAGGTGGCGCGGTGCGCACCTTTGAAAACTCTGCGGCTTGCGGCGGAGCCGCCTGCACCGCACCAACCGCGGCTCAGCCGCCTTGATAAGTATGCGCCTTTTGTCGAGTTATCAAAATAATAACCTCAGCCGGCACGAAGTGCCTTTGGCGGTCGAGCATCCGAGGGATACTGAAAAACCGCCCGGGACCCCGTCGTGTAGAAATTCCGAGCGCCTCCGGTGGAGGATGAAGCGAGGAATTTCGACTGCCGCCGTCCGCGAACGCAAGAATAGCGCAAGCCGAAGCGTGAGCGGAGAACGGCAAAGGGGCTACCAACGCCTTGATGATGTTTGGAGCGTTTATTCCCCCTTTTCAAGGGGGAGTCTCACGCGGGAGCGTGAGGGTAGGGGGCGAAACTTTTCTTTTACCGTCTTACGGCTTTTCTTTTGGTTACAAAAGAAAAGGGGTAAGCTTCGCCGAGGTAACGAAAGCGCGGAGGAATATTGCGGGGGAGTAAATTGGCGTAAACGCTATCCCTTGTCGCCGATACAACCCCTCAGTCTTTTGTCGCCGCAGTGCGCCGAAAAAAGCCCCGTGCTCATTTGAGCACGGGGTTTCTCTGTTTTGAGCACGGAGTGCTCATTATTCTTTCATTTTCTTCTGCGCTTCAACAATGGCCTTTGTAAGCTGGTCCGCGCAAGAGGTTCCGCGGCCGCGGCAGTCGTTGCCCGCAAGGCGGGCGACAACCTCGTCTGCGTTCCACCCCTCAAGTATTTTCGGAATGGCGGCAAGGTTGCCGGGGCAGCCGCCGGTAAAAACAATGTTATGAATGGTGCCGTCCTCATTTAAATCAAAGGCAATTTTTGAAGAGCAGGTTCCGTGTGTTCTGTATTCGTAATGCATTTCAGTTCTCCTTTTTATAAACATGTATATCAAAAGCCGCCTCTACGGCAAGCTTTTCAATGCTTTCAAGCTTTTCGGCGCCCTTTGCCGAGGTTTTCCAGTAATACGGCGTCATCTGAAAAAGCGCCGCAATGTCTTCGTGATGCTCAAGCTGCATTACATAGCGCAGGCGGCGGGCTTTTTCGTGCTCAAAGCCCTCATAGGCAACGTCCTCTTCCTTATTTTCATAAGGACGGTCATATATTGCGGCTTTAAGCTGCCAAAGATGGCGCGGCCCGGGCACGACGTAAATGTAATATCCGCCGGGCTTGAGCACGCGCAGATACTCTTCGCGGCAAAGCGGACTGAACACGTTGAGCACGAGGTCGGCGCTTTCGCAAGCCACCGGCAGTGAAAATACCGAAGCCACGGCAAATTCGATATTTTTGCTGCGCTTTGCGGCGCGGCGCACCGAAGGACGGCTTATGTCAACTCCCGCCATAACGGGTGCCGCGCCCTTTGAGCACAGATATTCATAAATTCCGGCGGTGTAATATCCTTCGCCGCAGCCGCAGTCAAGCACCGTTTCGCCGCCGCCCGGAAAAAGCGAAAAAATCTCTTCCGCAAGGGCACTGCGCAGCGGGGCATAAAATCCGCGGTTAAGAAAAGCGGTTCTTGCCGCCGCCATGGCGGCGCTGTCGCCCGGAATTTTTGAATTCATCCGGTTCGGGGGCAAAAGGTGAACGTACCCTTCCGAAGAAATATCAAAGCTGTGACCCCGCGCGCAAAAAAGGCGTTTTTCGCCGTGCTCGAGCGGGCCGCCGCATATGGGACAAATAAAAACGCTCATATTTTCACCCTAAAGCTCCCGTTTCCAAATACCGCCAAAGGGCAAGATGCAAAATTATGAACAGCGGAACGAGAAGCATAAATTTTAAATGTCTTGTTTTGTGACGAAACACCGTCATGGCAAAAAACGCCCCCGCTCCGCCGCCGATGAACGCCAAAAAAAGAAGCAGGCGTTCCGGCACGCGCCGGCGGCGCGCTGCGGCAAAGTGCTTGTCGGCAATAAATGCGGCTGCGGCAATTAAATTTATCGCCGCGTAATACAGCGGCAAAAGCTTTTGCCATTCCAAGGCGAAAACCCCTTTTTAACAGTAATGTTCCGCAGCGCCTTGCAGGGAATTTTTCCGCCGCAGATTAAGGGCGTGACCTGCAGACCTAAAGGACGCCGTTTTATAAAAACGAATAATAGAATTTTATCACTAACCGCAAAAATCGTCAAGATTAGGGCGCGTTTTTCGTCACTTTAACAATTTAGAGAAAAAAGGCAAAATTGTGTTGACTTTGTGTGCTTTACTATGATATACTGACAAAAATTTATATTGAGAATTAAAAAATTTACGGAGGCGATTTTGGTGAAACGACGGCTTAGCTTTAAAGAGTATGTTTATGTCGCAAGCATGCTTTTCGGAATGTTTTTCGGAGCAGGTAACCTTATTTTTCCCATTCATATGGGTCAGATGGCCGGAAGCAGCGTCTGGAGCGCGTTTGCGGGAATGTTCATCACCGGCGTCGGCCTTCCGCTTTTGGGCGTGGCCGCCCTCGGCATTTCAAAAAGCACCGGTCTTTTTGATTTAAGCAGCAGGGTAAGCCGCCCTTACGGAATGTTTTTCACCTGTCTGCTTTATCTTACGATAGGGCCGTTTTTCGCCATTCCCCGCTGCGCCACGGTTTCCTTTACCGTCGGTTTGGAGCAGGTTATTCCCGAAAGCGCGAACCTTAAGCTTTGGCTTTTCGTTTTTACCCTTGCGTTTTTCGGCGCGGCGCTTTTCTTTTCTCTCTATCCCGGAAAAATACTCACTTGGGTTGGAAAAATTCTTAACCCATGTTTTTTAATCTTCCTTGGAATTCTTGTGATTACGGCGCTTTGCGCCCCGGCGGGAAATATCTCGCAGGCCGCGCCGCTTGGCGGCTATGAAGCGTCGCCCTTCTTTACCGGATTTCTTGAGGGCTATAACACAATGGACGCTCTTGCAAGCCTTGCCTTCGGTATAATTGTTGTGCAGGTAATCCGCGGTCTTGGCGTGGAAAAATCCGACGATGTTGCGGGCAACACCGTGCTTTCCGGCGTTTTCAGCTGCCTTTTTATGGGGCTTATCTATGCGGCGATTGCCCTTGTAGGCGCCCAAAGCCGCGGTGCTCTTGAGCCTGCCGAAAACGGCGGCATTGCCTTTGCGCAGATAGCAAAGCTTTATCTCGGCACGCCGGGGCTTCTTGTTCTTGCGGCGACGGTTACCTTTGCCTGTCTTAAAACCGCGGTCGGTCTTATAACGAGCTGCGCCGAAACCTTTTCCGCGCTGTTTCCGAAAGGCCCGAAATACCGCGTGTGGGCGGTTATCTTTTCCGGCGCGTCCTTCCTTTTTGCAAACCTCGGTCTCGGCGCTATTTTGGAATATTCCCTTCCTGTACTTATGTTCCTCTATCCGCTTGCAATAACGCTGATTCTGCTTTCACTTACCGGCAGATTTTTCGGCTATGACAGGCGGGTTTACGGCTGGGTCACCGGCTTTGCCCTTGTGACGGCGGTTTACGATTTGCTTGCGGCACTGCCCGCCGGAGTTAAGAGTGCCCTTCATCTTGAAGGAATAATTTCCGCCGCAGGCGGCGCGCTGCCCTTTGCCGAAATAGGTCTCGGCTGGGTTTGTCCCGCCGCAGTGGGTCTTGTTATCGGGCTTGTTTTGCACAAAGTCCGCCCACAGAAGGAATAACGAAAAAGCCTCTCTTACGAGAGGCTTTTTTATATTTGAATTATAGGCTGTCGGCAATATCGTAAATAAGGTTCCGGCTCTTTTCCCAGCCAAGGCACGGGTCGGTGATGGATTTTCCGTAAACGCCGCCGTCGGTTTTCTGGCAGCCGTCCTCAATATAGCTTTCAATCATAAAGCCCTTTACTATTTTGCAGATATCCTTGTTATAGCGGCGGCTGTACATTACCTCTTTTGCAATTCGTATCTGCTCAAGATATTGCTTGCCGGAGTTTGAGTGGTTGCAGTCAACAATAACCGCCGGGTTCATAAGCCCGCTTTTGGCATAAAGATTGCTGACCAGCTGAAGATCCTCATAGTGATAGTTAGGGTGGCTGTTGCCGTGCTTGTCCACATAACCGCGAAGAATGGCGTGTGCAAAGGGGTTGCCGAAGCTTTCAACCTCCCACCCGCGATAGATGAAATTATGGGGCGCCTGGGCGGCGATAATGGAATTCATCATAACCGAAAGGTCGCCGCCGGTGGGGTTTTTCATTCCCACTGGAATATCAATGCCGCTGGCGGTAAGGCGGTGGTGCTGGTCCTCTACGGAACGGGCGCCAACGGCCACATAGCCCAAAAGGTCGGAAAGATAGCGGTGGTTTTCGGGGTAAAGCATTTCGTCGGCACAGGTAAAGCCCGTTTCCGCAAGGGCGCGCATATGAAATTTTCTTACGGCGCAGATACCCTCAAATATGTCCGGCTCGCCGTTGGGGTCGGGCTGGTGAAGAAGCCCCATATACCCCTGCCCGGTGGTGCGGGGCTTTCCGGTATAGATTCGGGGAATGATGATAATTTTATCCTTTACCTCTTCCTGCACTTTTGCAAGGCGGCAGATATAATCCATTACCGAATCCTCACGGTCGGCGGAGCAGGGGCCGATTATAAGAATGAACTTGTCGGAGCGGGACTCAAAAACCGCCTTTATTTCCTCGTCCCTTGCCGCCTTGACGGCGGCAAGCTCCGGAGTAAGCGGAAACATTTTTTTGGTATCAAGAGGAATGGGAAGCTTCCTTTTAAAATCCATATTCATAGAGTATATCTCTCCTTTTCGGTTATTTCTTGTCAAAAAGCGCCCGGCGCTCTGTGGAAACACGCATCATTGTGCGCATTGTTTCACGGTCGCCGCTTTCAAGAGAAGCGCGGAGCTTCATAAATTCCGCAAGGAATTTGTCCATAGAGTCAAGAAGCGCATCACGGTTAAGCAGAAAAAGCTCGCTCCACATATCGTCGTTGATTCGCGCAATTCTTGTAAGGTCGCGGAAGGAATCGCCGGTGTAATCCTGAAGCTTTTCGCCGTCGTAACAGGTCATAAGCGAAACGGCAATGCAGTGGGTAAGCTGTGAAACAAAGCCTATCATCTCGTCGTGCTTTTCCGGAGTGAGCACCGAAACGTGCGAAAAGCCGAGAAGCCGCCCCAATTCAAGACAGTCCTCAACGGCGGCGTCGGTATTGCGGCTTGTGGGGGTGACTATGTAGTTTGCACCGTGAAAAATCCGCTCGTCGCTGTTTTTTACTCCGTAAACCTCACGCCCCGCCATGGGGTGGGCGGCTATGAACTCAACGTCCGGGCGAAGCATTGCCTGTATTTTTTCAACAATCGCGCCTTTTACGCCGGTGACGTCGGTAAGCAGGGCGCCTGGCTTAAGGTACGACTGATATTTGTCTATCCACTCCACAAAAACATGGGGATACAGGGCGAAAATAATAAGTTCCGCCCTGCCGATGACCTTCGGGTCAGGCTCGGTACAGCCGAAATCAATTATTCCGTTTTCAAGGGCATAGTCAATATCTTCACGGTCAAGAGTTATGGCGGAAATCTTAAAACCGAGTTTTCTTAAAGCCTTTGCGTAACTTCCGCCGATAAGACCAAGGCCGACAATAAGTATATTTTTGCTGGTGTCAAGCATCATGGCAGGTCACCTCAAATCCAAGCTTATTAAGCCGCTCAAAAAAATCCGGAAGGCTTTTGCGCGAAGCTTCCGCTCCCTCAATAACGCCGCCGGTGACAGTGGCAAGAACGGAACATGCCATAACAATCCGGTGGTCGTTGTGCCCCGAAAGCGGCTCTGTAGGGGCGTGAAAATCGTGGGGATAGATAACTACGCTGTCGTCGTGAACAGTCACGGCGACGCCGAATTTTGAAAGTTCCTCTGCCATGGCGGCGGCGCGGTCGCTTTCTTTGATTTTAAGGCGGCGCGTGCCGGTAAAAACGCCGCCGCTTTTGACCGCCGCAAGGGCAAAAAGAATCGGCCCAAGGTCGGGGCAGTCGGAAATATTTATTGTGGGCGTTCCCTTTTCAAGAAGGGCAAAGTCCTTTTCGTAAACCTTGTCGCCCTGAAGGCTGTTGGGATTAAGTCCGCTTATTTCAATATCCGAACCGAGAAGGTTCAATGCAGCGAAGAACGCCGCGTTGGAATAGTCCCCCTCAACTTCGGCATTTACGGGCTTATAGGTCTGCCCGCCGGGAACAAAAAGGGTTTTTTCGTCCTGCCAGCTTACCCTGACCCCGAATTTTGAAAGAGCCTCTATGGTGAGGTTTATATATGAGCAGCTTTCAATGGGCGGAATAAGCTGGATGGTGCTGTCCTTTTCCATAAGGGGAAGAACAAAAAGAAGCCCCGTGATAAACTGGCTGCTGATGTTGCCTTTTATTTTATAGCTTCCGCTTTGAAGGAAGCCGCCCACGGTGATTTTGTCCTCCGCCGCTTCAAAAAGAAGCCCCTGCTTTTTGCATATGTCCTCATAAACGCTCATGGGGCGTGAAAGAAGGGTGCGGCTTCCGGTAAGGGTTACGCTTTTTCCGCAAAGAAGGCAAAGGGGAACAAAAAAACGAAGAGTACTTCCGCTTTCGCGGCAGTTAAGAAGCGTTTTGTCGGGAATATTCCGGGGGTCGGCGCCTTTTATGGTGACTCTGTCGCCTTCGATTTTATAGCTTGCGCCGATGGCGGCAAGGCAGTCAAGGGTCGCCTTCATATCCTCGGAGGAGGAAATTCCGTCAATCACGCTTTCGCCGTCGGCAAGACCGCCGCAGATTAAAAGGCGGTGCGCCATACTTTTGGAAGGCGGCGCTTTCATGCTTCCCCGGCCCGTTCCGGGCTTTATTTCGGCAATCATTTTTCACCGCCCCTTTCAATAAGCATATCGACGGCTTCAAGATAGCCGTCTGTGCCGTGCCCGATTACCGAGCCTATGCAGGCATCGCGGATATAGCTGACGCTTCGGAACGCCTCGCGCTTTGAAACGTCTGAAATATGCACCTCTACGGCGGGAATGGCCACCGCCTTAAGCGCGTCAAGAAGGGCGATGCTGGTGTGGGTGTAAGCGCCGGGGTTTATGACAATGCCGTCGGTGCTGCCAAAGGCTTCCTGTATTCTGTCAACAAGCGCACCTTCATGGTTGCTCTGAAAGAAATCCACCGAAACGCCCCGCTTTTTTGCGTGGGCGGAAATTTTATCAAGCAGGGTGGCATAGGTTTCGCTTCCGTAAATTCCCGGTTCCCGAATACCGAGCATATTCAGGTTCGGCCCGTTAATAACTAAAATCTTCATTCAAAAAATCCTCTTTCACCGCTTCAAGAACCTCAAGCGCGCTTCCCGAAGCGTCTGTTCTGACGTCGCAGTATTTGTTATATAGCGGGTATCTTTCCTCGTACCGCTTCATAATGGCTTCCCGGCTGGAGGCGGTGGGGCGGTCGCCTGTGGGAACAAGGCTTTCAACGGGACGGTCGATGAAATAAATGCGCCCGTTTTTCTTAAGATACCTGATATTTTCCGGGTTAAGAACCGCTCCGCCGCCGGTGGCGATAACCGCGCCGGTTTTGCCCGAAAGGGCGGCGACGGCCTTTGCCTCAAGCCTGCGGAAGGCTTCTTCACCCTCGGATGAAAAAATTTCGGGAATGGTTTTTCCCGCCGTTTCGGTCACAAGGTCGTCCGAATCAAAAAGCGGGCGGGAAAGGCTTTCCGAAAGAAGCTTTCCCACGGTGCTCTTGCCGGAGGCGGGCATTCCGATTAAAACAATGTTTTCCTTGCTCTTTAAAATCTCCCGATAGATTCCCTCCGCCTTTTCGGAGGGAATTTTTTCGTCAAAGAAATGCTCGGCTGCCAGAATCGCCTGCTTCACAAGCATATAAAGCCCGCCGCGGCAGGGAATGCCAAGCGCTTCCGCCCGCTGAATAAGGTCGGTTTTAAGCGGGTTATATACAACGTCAATGACAGCCTTCGCAGCCGGAAAATCCATAGGGTCGGCGGCCATTCCCTCAAGGTTCGGGAACATTCCGCAGGGGGTGGTGTTAATAAGAATTTCGGCATCGGAATGCTCGGCGCGGGCTTCGTCATATGAAATTGTTCCCTCTTCGCCAAGAATGCTTGCTTTAAGCACGGTTTTCGCTCCAAGGGCTTTAAGCACCGCAAAGGCGGTTTTGCTGGTGCCGCCGTTCCCGAAAATAAGCGCCTTTTTTCCGGCGGCGGAAACGCCGGTCTGCTCAATAAGCGCCTTAAGCCCGCCGAAATCCGTGTTGTAGCCGAAAAGCTTTCCGCCGCGGTTAACAACTGTGTTGACGGCGCCAATGGCCTTTGCCGCATTATCAATTTCGTCAAGATAGGGAATGACCGCCTGCTTATAGGGGATGGTGACGTTTATTCCCTTAAAATCACGCCGGGCAAGAAACGCGCCCACCTCGTCGGGCGAAAGCTCCTTAAGCTCATATTTATAATCGCCGATTCGCCGGTGAATTTCCGGCGAAAAGCTGTGGGGAAGATGTTCCCCGATAAGTCCGTATTCCATGGATTAACCTCCGAGCCAGTCCGTGCCATAGCGCTGCGCAAGAAGGTCGCAAAGCGCAATGGCGGCGGCGGAATCCGCAACAACCCTTGCCCGGTGAACAATGGCAGGGTCGTGGCGGCCGTGTATTTCAAGAATCTTTTCTTCTTCCTTAACAAAATCCACCGTTTGCTGGGGTCTTGCGACGGAGGGGGTCGGTTTTACGGCGCAGCGGAAAATAATCGGCGCGCCGTTTGTGATTCCGCCGTTTATTCCGCCGTTATGGTTGGTTTTCGTTTGGATTTTTCCGTTTTCATCAATGCCGAAGGGGTCGTTGGCTTCGCTTGCGCGCATATCTGCCATGGCAAAGCCGCTTCCGAACTCGACGCCCTTAATTGCGGGAATGCTGAAAAGAATATGGGAAAGGCAGCTTTCCACGCTGTCAAAAAAAGGTTCGCCCACACCGGCGGGTACGCCGATGACGGCGGTTTCAAGCACTCCGCCGACGCTGTCAAGGCTTTCTTTTGCAGAAAGAATTGCTTTTTCCATCTTCTTTCCGGCTTCGGCGTCAAGAACGGCGAAGTTTTCGGAATTAAGCAAATCTATGTCCCCGTCAAAATTCCCGAAAGCCCTGTCCTTTACTCCGCCGCAGGAAGCAATATGGGTGCCGATTTTGATTCCCCTGCGGTTAAGGGCAGAAATGGCTATGGCGCCGGCGGCGACAAGCGCCGCGGTAACCCGCCCGCTGAAATGACCGCCGCCCCGGTAATCCTGATACCCGTGATATTTGCATTGGGCGGCATAGTCCGCGTGCCCCGGTCGGGCACAGCAGGCAATTTCGGAATAGTCCCTGCTTACGGTGTTTTCGTTGGGAATAAGTATCGTTATGGGCGTTCCCGTGGTAAAGCCGCCGAAAACGCCGCTTAAAATCTCGAATTTGTCATCTTCACGCCTTGCGGTGGAAATTATTCCGGCGGGGCGGCGCTTTGTAAGCTGGGCGGCAATAAAACCTTCGTCAACGGGAATACCCGGCGCAAGACCGGAAAGAACGGCCACAAGGGCGCCGCCGTGGCTTTCGCCGGAAATTGTTACCGAAACGCTGTTTCCAAAGCTGCTTTTCATTTAAAAAACGCCTCCATCCGGCTTAAAAGTTCTTCGCTGCTCCAATTTTCAAACCGATAGTTTTCAATTTCCGGAAGGGTCACGACGGTAACAAGACCTCCTGAAAATTTTTTGTCGTGGGCGGCGGCGGAAAGAAGCTTTTGCGGGTCGCCGCTCCATTTTGTGGGAAGGTTCAGTTTTTTGAGCACGCCCTCGACCCTGGGTCTTAATTCCCCGCCGCACATGGGCAGCATTCCTATGGCGACGCATTCGCCGTGATAAAGCCCGCCGAGCCCCTCGACGCTTTCAACGGCGTGCCCTATGGTGTGCCCGAAGTTGAGCACCCGGCGAAGCCCCGCCTCGTGCTCATCCTTTTCAACCACCGCCGCCTTGCTCTTTACGGAATGCTCAATTATTGTTTCAATATTTTCGGCGGTGCTTTCGTGCTCAAACAGCTCAAAAAGCTTCCGGTCAAAAGTAAGGGACATTTTGACCGCCTCCGCAAGTCCGTTTGAAAAATGGCGGGGAGAAAGGGTTTTAAGCACCTCCGGGTCGATGATTACAGCCTTTGGCTGATAAAAAGCGCCGATTATGTTTTTTATGCCGCCGAAATTGACTGCCGTTTTTCCGCCCACGGAGGAATCCACCTGTGAAAGAACGGTGGTGGGAATATTGTAAAAGTCAATTCCGCGCATATAGCTTGCGGCGGCAAAGCCCGCAAGGTCGCCCACTACCCCGCCGCCCACGGCAACAACACAGTCGCCCCGGGTAAAGCCGTTTTCAAGCAGCGTACCGCAAAGCCCGCCGAAAACCTCAAGGCTTTTGCTGCCCTCGCCCGTGGGAACGGTTACGGTAACGGCGCTTCGGCACTGCTTTGCAACGGTTTCGGCATACTCTTTGGGAACGCCGCTGTCAGTGACCACAAGAACCTTTCGGTCAAGGTCCGCTATCTCTCCGGCACGGGAAAGCGCCCCGCGCGATAGGGTTATATCATAGCTTCCTGCAGGAAGCCTGACGGGAATTATCATAAAGAACCTCCTTTTCCGAACGGTTTCAGATTTTCGTTTCATGGGGGAAGTTGCCGACCACCCTCAAATGGTCGCAGTATTTACCAAGCTCCTTTATCATAAGCTTGCCTGCGGCGCTGCCGATGTTGCCGTCGGCCTCCACATAAAAATAATACTGCCAAAGAAGCTCTTTCATCGGGCGGCTTCGCAGGGTTCTCATGTTAAAACCAAAGCGGCCGATTATGTTTATGGCTTCCGCAAGGGCGCCCGCTTCGTTGCGAACGGTAAATACAAGAACAAACTGGCGGTCCTGTTCCCCGGCGGAAACGGAGCTTTCCACCCTTGAAAAGACGGCAAAGCGTGTGGTGTTGGTGCTGCTTTCGTTGATTTTGTGCTCAAGCACCTCAAGCCCGTAAAGCTTTGCGGTTTCGGTGCTGGCAATGGCGGCTATGCTTTTGTCGCCGCCCACCGCCACTTTTTGGGCGGCGACGGCGGTGTTCGCCGCACGCACCGCATCAAAACCCATCTTTCTGATGTAGTTTGAGCATTGCTCAATTGCCTGGGGGTGGCTGACAACGGTTCTGATGTCGGAAATTTTTGCTCCGGGAAGTCCGAGAAGGTTATGCCGCACCTCAAGGTCATATATGCCGTTGATAAAAAGAGTTCCCTGGAACATTATATCAATAACCTGCGAAACCTCGCCGGCATAGCTGTTTTCAATGGGAAGCACGGCGCAGTCGCACTCGCCGTTTACAACGGAGTCATAGGCAAAGCGAAAATCCGGGTATGAAACCTGCTTGGCGTTTGGAAAAATGCTTTTGGCGGCGATGTTGGCAAAAGCGCCCTCAACCCCGCTGTAAGCAACGGTAAGCCCGCTTTGAAGCATTTCCTGATATTTTCTTGAAATGTTCATATTGCTTTGAAGAAAGTTCACATAATACGCGCGGATTTTTTCGTCCGAAACAAGGGCGGAATTTTTTATGATTACCTCATTTTCCCGCCCGCGGTCAAGAATGGGAAGCCCGTGCTCGATTTTGTATTCGGAAACCTTTTCCACCTCGGCCATACGCTGTTCAAAAAGCCTTGCCATTTTCTTATCAATGGCGTTTATGTTTTTTCTTGCTTCCTCAAGCTTGTTCATTTAAAATATTCCTCCGCCAATTTTCTGAATGCCGGAAGCGAACGGCGAATCTGATTTTCAGAAACGCAGTAGGAAATCCGAACATAGCCGCTCAATCCGAAATCGTCGCTCGGAACAAGAAGAAGCTCATATTTTTTCGCCCTTTCGCTGAAAGCGGCGGCGTTTGCCTCCGGCGATTTTACAAAGAGATAGAAAGCTCCGTCCGGGCGGACGGCGGAAAAGCCCATTTCTGTCAAAGCGCCGTAAAGAAGCTCGCGGTTTTTGGCATAGACCGAAAGGTCGGCGGTAAGACCGGCGCAGGAGGTAAGCATGTGCTGGAAAACCGACGGGGTGCAAATATAGCCAAGGGCGCGTCCGGCGCCGCAAACGGCGGCGTAAACGTCTTTCCAACCGTCAATTTCCGGCGAAACAAGAATATAGCCGACGCGCTCGCCGGGAAGGGAAAGAGACTTGCTGTAAGAATAGCATACCACCGTGTCGCGGTAATATTTTGTTACGAAGGGAACCTTAATCCCGTCATAGACAATCTCGCGGTAGGGCTCGTCCGAAATGAGAAAAATCCTTTTTCCAAAGCGGCGCTCCGCTTCCGAAAGAATCTCCGAAAGGCGTATGATGCTTTCTTCCGAAAGCACCGCGCCCGAGGGGTTGTTCGGCGAATTTATGATGACGGCAGAGGTTTTTTCGTTAAGAGCGCTTTCAAGGCGCTCAAAATCAATCTGAAAATCCTCCTCTCTGCAGGGAACGGCAACGGGCTTTCCGCCGGCGGTTTCAATATAAACCCGGTATTCGGGAAAACAGGGGGTGAAAATTATTACCTCGCCGCCCTCCTCCACAAGCGCGGAGAAAGAAATGGTAAGGCTTGCCGCCGCGCCGCAGGTAAGATAGAGGTGCTCCGCGCCGAAATCCGTTCCAAAGCGGCGGTTAAGGTCGTCGGCAATGGCACTTCTTGCGGCGGCGCTGCCCGGGGCGGAGGTATAACCGTGAATTTCAACAGGGTTCCGCTCGGTCAAAAGGCGCACAAGCTCTTCCTCCACCGCCTTGGGCACGGGCGCGTTTGGGTTGCCAATGCTGAAATCAAAGACGTTTTCGTCGCCGATTTCCGCCTTTCTTTTGTTGCCGTATTCAAAAAGCTCCCGTATTACGGAGCGTTTTTTGCCCAGGGATTCCATTCTTTTTCTGTCCATCAGAGTGCCTCCTAAAATGGTTAACAGCGTTAACCTAAATAAACATACAAATATTATACGCTTTAAATCGAAAAAGTCAATAGAGCCGGGGCGTTGCAAAGAAAAAAATAAAAGTATATAATGTTGCTGTAATAAAAACAAAAACCTGCACCGGCTAAAACAGAAACGATTTGGAAAGAACGCATTTTTCTCCGGGGATTTCAGAAAGCCGCCCTTTGCGGTAAAAATCCAAAACGGCCCGGCGAACGGGCTTCGCCAAAGAGATGATTAAGGGCATAACCGCTTTTCGAAAAAGCACGGCGGAAAGAATGCTTTCGGTGTACTGTGAAAAATTCGGTTTTAATGCCGGCGGCAAAATTTTTTCCGTAAAAACGGGAAGCAAACCTTGTGCTTACGGATTATAACTGCAAACTTGAAGCTTGAAGGGAGGCAAAATTATGGACGAGGAGCTCGGTTCGGAATCGGTAAGGGAACAGCTTATAGCGGAGGGAACGGCGGAGCTTGAAGCCCACGGAATAGCGGACTTTTCGCTGCGAAGGGTGGCGGCCGCCTGTAACATTTCCTGTGCAGCGCCCTATAAGCATTTCAAAAACCGCGGGGAATTTATAAATTCCATCTTTGCCTATATTAAAAATCAACTGGATTTGCTTCTTGACCAGGTGAAAAAGGTCTATCCGGATGACCCTAAAATGCAGCTTATTGAAAGCTGTATGGCATATATCCGCTTTTGCACAGCCAATCCTCATTTTCGGGCGGTGCTTATGCTGGCGGGCGGCGAGCTTCCCCTTGCGGGGCGGGTGAAAAAGCTTGTACCCCTCTGCCTTGCGGAAATGTCAAAGGAAAAACAGGAGGACAGGTGCTGTGTCATTCGCTCCGTCGCCTACGGCGCGGCGCTTATGCTTGAAAGAGGAGAGATAGAATATAACGAAGCAATGATGCGCAGAATCCGCGAAAGCATAGCGCGTGAGCTTGAAAGCCGATAGAAAGCATTGCTTTCTGCCTGAAATTTTGTTCTGATTTTACCGAAAAAATTTGGTCTGCACTTGAATTTATAATAAAATAGGTATATATTTAATCCTTGTGCTTTAAAAATCAGAAAAAAAGAGGAAAATATTTATGACAGCTTTGCTTTCCGTTGCCGTTGCCATAATTGCCGGACTTTTGATGACAAGGGTGCTTAAACCCCTGCACCTTCCGGACGTAACGGCATATTTGATTACGGGCGTGCTTATAGGGCCGTATCTTATCGGCGCGCTCGGCGTTCCGGGTCTTGGTTTCAATACCGCTGAAGATGTTTCTGCGCTTACCCCTATTTCAAATATGGCGCTTGGGTTTATCGCCTTTGCCATTGGCAATGAATTTCGCCTTGCCGACCTTAAAAAGACCGGAAAGGCGGCCACCGTTATAGGAATTGTTCAGGCGCTTGTCGCCGCCGCAGCCACTGACGCCGTGCTTATTGCTTTTCATTTCGCAATGCCGGAAAAGCTTTCTCTTCCGGCAGCCACAACCCTTGGCGCAATCGCCACCGCAACGGCGCCTGCGGCCACCCTTATGGTTGTGCGGCAATATAAGGCCAAGGGCAGTCTTACAAACCTTTTGCTGCCCATAGTCGCCCTGGATGACGCCGTGGGTCTTGTGGTTTTTGCCGTAAGCTTCGGCGCGGCAAAGGCAATGAGCAGCGGCGCTTTGGACATTGTTTCAGTTGTGATAGAGCCGCTTCTTGAAATTTTGCTTTCTCTTGCTCTCGGCGCCGCCATGGGGTATATTCTGACTCTGCTTGAAAGAAAATTCTTTTCCAACAGCAACCGTATGTCCATGACAATAGGCTTTGTGCTGTTGACCGTGGCGCTTTCATCGCTTAAATTCACCGTGGGTGCGCTGCACATCTCGTTCAGCTCGCTTCTTGTGTGCATGATGCTGGGTACTGTTTTCTGCAACACATGCCCGCTTTCCTTTGACCTTATGGAGCGTGCCGACCGCTGGACGGCACCCCTTTATGTGTTCTTCTTTGTCGTAAGCGGCGCCGGACTTGAACTTTCCGTGTTCAAGGATTTGTGGGTGGTGCTTATCGGTATTATTTATGTGCTTGTTCGCGCTCTCGGCAAATACGCCGGCGCTTTTGGCGGCTGTGTCGCCACAAAGCAGGATAAAAAGGTTACCCAAAATCTCGGCATAGCTTTGTTCCCCCAGGCGGGGGTGGCCCTTGGAATGTGCGTAACCGCAAGCCAGCTTGAGGGCGACGGCAAAATCATACGCAATATAGTGCTTTTCGCAATTCTTATCTATGAGCTTGTCGGCCCCACTCTTACAAAATGGGCGCTTACACGCTCCGGAGATATTGTGGCAAAGCCCGAAGAATATAAAAACCGCCGTGCCGACCTTCTTTCAGGCGCGCGCAAATCATGGAACCATAAATTCTGAAACAAAAAAGCGGCGCCGCCGGGCGCTGCTTTTTTTCGCGATTTCCGGCGCAATGCCGAAAATTGTGCCGGCGGCTTTACAGCTTATTTTGCTTTGCGCATTGCCCGTGGCGTCTGAAAAATATGCTTTTACGGCGCCACGACCTGATTTTTTTAAGTCGGTTAGGAATATTTCGCTTATTGTTAACAAATATTACATAGATAAATTTTAAAATTGTGATATACTTACTAATCGTAGGAATATCCCTTTCTGAATTTAAGGAGGTTTTTTGAAAATGAAAGCCATTAAACGAATTTCTGCGCTGCTTCTTGCGGTCGTCATGGTTGTCGCTATGGTTCCCGCAGTGAACGCCTTCGCCCTTGAGTGGGAAGAGCAGCTCTCCAAATATGACCTTGTGTTCAGTGCAGGCGCCGGCAACGGCGGCAGCGAAACATGGACGTATCTGAAAGACGAACCGGCGGATCTTCCCGACGCGGGAACCCTCGGCTTTGTTTACAGCGGATACTACTTCACCGGCTGGAAAATAAACGGCAAAATTTATCAGTCCGGCAGCCGCTTCTATCTTGACCCGAAAACCGCAAGCAACAACGGCGACCGCTACATTGTCAGCGCCGTAGCTCAGTGGCAGAAGAACGGCACGTCCTCTTCCTCCACGTCTTCAAGCAGCAAGACCTATATTTACGGTACATATAAGCCCGGCGAAAAGGCAAAGGGCAACGAATATATCGTAAAATATGTTGCAGGCGAAGCATTTGAGCTTGATACATGCTCCTTCACAAGAGAAGGCTATACCTTCGCCGGGTGGGAAGTTGACGGCGAAATTTTCTCTGCGGGCGTAAAAGTCAAATCAGACACGAACTTCACCGCCACCGCCACATGGAAGTCCAACGGAATCCATATAAGCGACTATAATCCAAGCTCCTCCGCTTCCAGCTCTACAAGCAGCAAGCCCGCCTCCAGTAGCAAGCCCGCCTCCAGCAGCAAGCCCGCTTCCAGCAGCAAACCGGCAAGCAGCTCCACCGCAAGCAAGCCGCAAAGCTCAAGCTCTTCCTCAAGCGTTGCGGAATCCTCTCTTTCAAGCTCTTCGGAAGCTTCCTCTCTGCCTGAAACTCCCGTAACTCCTTCCGTACCGGAATATACCCCCGTAACCCTTTCTTACAGCATTTCAGGCGATATTCCCGTAACCGGAATTGAGTTTACCTTAAATGAGGACCTTGGCGGAAAGGTTCAGCTTGACGTTTCGGTTCTTGACGGCTACAGTGCCGCGGACGACGTAACATCCGCCTTTATTGCAGACGGCGACGTTCTTTCCGCCTTTGATATTTCCGTACTTCTTGACGGCGCGGCATATCACGGCTCTTCCGAGGGCGTAATCAAATACACTCTTAACGGAACCCAGGCAAACGCTTCTTCCAACTATAAAGAATATGTCGCCGCGCTTGTTCACGTCATCGGCGCAGAGGACTTTGCCGGCAGTTCTTATTATATGAGTGAAAACGGCAAGGCATATCTTTATAATGTCGAAACAGAAAGCAAGTCAGAGGTAAACAATATTTCCTTTGCACAGCATGACGGAATTTACCGCCCGGTGATTGCCGACGTCAACAGCCTTTCCACCTTTGCCTATCTTGCAAAGGAAGGCACGATTGTTGAAGTAAAGCTTATGCCCGATATCAACGCCACAGAGGTTTCAATGAACGTTGCCTCGCTTTCCCCGGTAATGCTTGTTCAGCTTGAAATGGGCAAAGCGGCAGCCGCCTCTTCGGGAATTCCGGTGTGGGCGCTTATCCTTATAATTCTGCTTGCGGTTGTTATAATTGCCATTGTTGTGCTGTTCATTATATTCAGAATAAAGGGCAGCGGCGGCAAGCCGAAAACCGGCACCGTTGAAAGACGCGTGGTTCACCGCCAGAACACCAAGGTAACCGGCTTTGATGACGACGATTTCTGATTTAAGACCGTAATAATTCATAAGAGAATCCCGTGCTCATTTTGAGCACGGGATTTTTTATTAGCCGGATTTTTGAGCACGCCGCTTTATTGTCTTATTAACTTCTGTATTTTTTATTGCATTTTGACAAAAACCGTGGTATGCTGAAAAAGAACGAATATTCGATTTTGTAAGGGGAGAATATTATGGACGCAGAACCTGAGTTTATCAACCTGACGGAGGAAAATATAGATTCCCAGCACCTTTGCTGCATAATTCGCAGTAAAACCGTTCACCCCGGGGTGGAGGCAAAGCGCGCATGGCTGCGCGCCCGCCTTGCGGAAGGTCATGTTTTTCGCAAGCTGAACGAAAAAGCAACGGTTTTTATCGAATATGCCCCTTTAGAAAAGGCATGGGTGCCCGTTATCGGCGAAAATTATATGTATATATATTGCCTTTGGGTTCTCGGCGACCGCCGCGGCAAGGGATATGGCGAAATGCTTATGAACTATTGCATTGATGATGCAAAGGCAAAGGGTAAATCCGGCGTTTGTATGCTTGCCGCAGAAAAACAGAAGGCTTGGCTTTCAGACCAAGGCTTTGCCGAAAAATTCGGCTTTCTTCCGATAGATTCCACAGATTACGGCTATAAGCTGCTGGCGCTTTCCTTTGACAAAACCGTGCCGCGCTTTGCCGAAAACGCAAAGGCAGGAAAAATCGAATCGCCGGAGCTTACCGTGTATTACAGCGACCAATGCCCGTATATTCCGCAAACAACAGCCCTTGTCAAGAAATTCTGTGAGGAAAATTCCGTTTTGTACACCCTTATTCATGTTGACAGCCTTGAAAAAGCGAAGGCGCTGCCCTGTGTTTTCAATAATTACGCGGTGTTTTATAAAGGCGAATTTGTTACGGTGAACCTTACGGATGCCGCTGCGCTGAAAAAAATTCTTAAGAAATAACAGGAGGAGCACAAAATAAAAAAATAGCTGCACTTTTGCTTTCGGCGCGGAATTTATCACCGTGGATTTCTTAAAGTTAAGCAAAGAAGAATCAAAAATATATACCGACAATGATTTTCTTGAAAACATAAGCGAAAATTATAGTTCGCAGGAAGGCGTAACGGAAAGCAAAGTTGCTCCCGTTTCCGTGGGAGGAAAGAAAATCCCTGCGGTTAATATAAAAATGTACAGCGGCGCGGGCGACGAAATTTACGGTCTGACATTTGTAAAGGTGCTTGACGGCGCGGTATGTATGGTAAACGTGTGTGCATATGACGAACCGGGGCTTGCCGCAATTACGGATATGCCGGAGCTTGACTGGTAAAGCCGCGCGGATTTTTTGAAATCCGAACCGTGCATAAATCCCCAAAGCCGAAAAAACGGTCAAAAATTTCCGCAAAAATTCAAAAAAAGCTATTGACTTTTACGGTTTAAAGTGTTATGCTTTTAAACGTTGAAACCAAACTCTTAAGAAAGGAAGCGCAAACGATGAAAAAAATGGCTATGAACATGGCAAAATACTTTAGATTTACCGTTCGCTATTTTGCGGGCTATTTTTGCTATGCTTACTATTATTTTTATCGCAGAAACAAAATAGTGCTTCCCATGGCGGTTTGATTTCTCTGTTTTGTAAAGCAACAGAAATTTAAGCGCGGTTCTTGCGGAAGCAGGGACCGCATATTTTTTGAAAATCAGGAGGAAGTAAAACATGAAACTTAAGCAGATTATTGCAGCAGTTCTTGCCGCAGCAATGATTACGGCAATGACCGCCTGCAGCTCAAACGGCGGCGAACAGTCCCAGCAGGGCTCCGAACAGAGCCAAAGCCAAAGCGAGGAGCAAAGCCAAAGCTCCGACAACGAAAAAATTAAAGTAGGCGTTCTTCAGCTTGTTCAGCACGAAGCCCTTGACGCCGCAACCCAGGGCTTTGTTGACGCCCTTAACGAAAAGTTCGGCGACAAGGTTGAAATAGTTGTTCAGAACGCTTTCGGTGAGTCGCCCACCTGCGGCATAATTGCCAACCAGTTTGTTTCTGAAAAAATGAATCTCATTATGGCAAACGCAACTCCCGCTCTTCAGGCGGCAGCCGCCGCCACCGACAGTATTCCGATTGTGGGAACCTCTGTCACCGACTATGCCACCGCTCTTCAGATAAGCGACTGGACCGGCAAGACCGGAAGCAATATTACCGGCACCGCCGACCTTGCGCCTCTTTCCGAACAGGCCGCGATGATTAAGGAGCTTTTCCCCGATGCAAAGAAGGTAGGCATCCTCTACTGCTCCGCAGAGCCGAACTCCGCATATCAGGCAAAAGTAATTAAAGACGAGCTTTCCGCTCTCGGCCTTGAAAGCGAAGAATTCACCTTTGCCGATACCAACGACGTTGCTGCGGTTACCTCCAACGCCTGCGCCGCTGTGGATGTGCTCTATATTCCCACCGATAATACCGCCGCCACCTGCACCGAAGCCATAAACAATGTTGCACAGCCCGCCGGAATACCCATTGTTGCAGGCGAAGCGGGAATCTGCAAGGGCTGCGGCGTTGCGACCCTTTCCATCAGCTACTATGATATAGGCTATATTGCCGGCGAAATGGCAATTGAAATTCTTTCCGAAGGCAAAAACCCCGGCGATATGGATATCCGTTTCGCCCCCGAAGTGACTAAAATGTATAACGCAGACATCTGCACCGCGCTTGGCATAACTCCTCCGGAGGATTACTCTCCGCTTGAATAATGCGGCAAAAGGCGGCTAAACTGTTTCGCAGAAATAAGCCCTTCCCCTTTTTCGGGGAAGGGCTCCCCGCGTTTATGAATAATTTAAAATTTTTCTTTTTCGGAGGAAATCGACAATGCCTGATATTACAACATTTCTAAACGGTCTGCCCGGGTACGCTGCCCAGGGAGTTATATGGGGCATAATGGCCCTCGGTCTTTATATCTCATACCGCCTTTTGGATTTTGCCGACCTTACGGTGGACGGTTCCTTTGCCACCGGCGCGGCGGTTACCGTAATGCTTATTCTGGCGGGCTGGCCCGCCTGGGCAGCAATGCTCGTGGCGCTTGCTGCCGGAATGGCGGCGGGCTTTATTACCGGAATTTTGCATACCGCCCTTGGCATTGCGCCGATTCTTGCCGGAATTCTTACGCAGATTGCTCTCTATTCAATCAACCTGCATATTCTCGGCAACAAGCCGAACCAGGCGATAAGCGTCGACAAATATGACCTTATGCTTTCTCTTCGTAATGTAAACACCGCAATTTTTGTGGCGCTTGGCTTTGCGGCGGCGCTGATTCTGCTGTTCTACTGGTTCTTCGGAACGGAGCTTGGTTCAGCGGTGCGTGCCACCGGCTGCAACCAAAGCATGGCAAAGGCGCAGGGAATAAATATAAACACAATGAAGGTTTTTGCGCTTGCCATTTCAAACGGAATCGTCGCGCTTTCCGGCGGACTTCTTGCCCAGTACCAGGGCTTTGCGGACGCGCAAATGGGCCGTGGCGCCATAGTAATAGGGCTTGCCTCCATAATAATCGGCGAAGTTCTGGCGGAAGCAATATTCAGAAAAGGCATGAATTTTTCCATATGCCTTGCCTCCGCGGTGTTCGGCGGCGTAATTTACTATGTTGTAATGGGCGTCGTGCTCTGGCTCAAGCTTCCCACCAACGATATGAAGCTTTTTACCGCAATAATCGTTGCCGCCTTCCTTGCGGTGCCGTACCTGCGCGGAAAATCAAAGCATTCCTTTGCCGCGCTTAAACACAGGAAAGGAGAAGAGGAACATGCTTGACATAAAAGGAATTTACAAGACCTTCAACCCCGGTTCCGTTAACGAAAAGCATGCGCTTAACGGCGTTGATCTTCACCTTAACGAAGGTGACTTCGTCACTGTTATCGGCGGAAACGGAGCGGGCAAATCCACTTTTCTCAACGCGATAGCGGGCGTTTGGCCGGTGGATAAGGGCAGAATTTTCATCGACGGAAAGGACGTAACCTCACTTCCCGAATACAAGCGGGCAAAATATCTCGGCCGCGTGTTTCAGGACCCGATGACCGGTACCGCCGCAAATATGCAGATTGAAGAAAACCTTGCCCTTGCCGCGCGCCGCGGAAGCAGCCGCGGCCTTAGGTGGGAGGTTACAAAAAAGGAGCGTGAAGAATACCGCGCGCTGCTTACTTCCCTTGACCTCGGTCTTGAGGACAGGCTTACCGCAAAGGTCGGTCTGCTTTCCGGCGGCCAGCGCCAGGCGCTGACCCTTGTTATGGCAACGCTTGTCAAGCCAAAGCTTTTGCTTTTGGATGAGCACACCGCCGCTCTTGACCCTAAAACCGCGGCAAAGGTGCTTGAAATTACCGACAAAGTCATTAAAGAAAATAATCTTACCGCAATTATGGTAACTCATAATATGAACGACGCCATAAAGCACGGCAACCGTCTTATTATGATGAACGACGGCAAAATTATCTTCGACGTTTCCGGCGAGGAAAAGAAAAACCTTACCGTGGAGGATTTGCTGCGCAAATTCAGCGAAAATTCCGGCGAAGCTTTTGCCGACGACCGCGCAATACTCGGCTGACGCGCCGCGAAAGCGGCATTGCGGCTGCAGCCGAATCTCATAAAAATTTATTGTTTCTTTTTTACATTTTAAATAAACATAAACGCAAAGGCGCAGGAAAGCATCACCCTGCGCCTTTGTTTTTTGCCAAAAAATCACCGATACCCTGTCCCATATTCTTGAAAAACAGCCTGCATTATGTTATAGTATATAATGTATGACTATAAACTGCCGCTGTGCGCATTTTTGGAAAAGCGGCAGGGGAAGGGGGCGCGCCTTTAGTGGAATTTACCGATTTGCACTGCCACATTCTGCCGACAATGGACGACGGTTCGCCGGATTTTGAAACCTCTGTTGCCATGGCAAAAATGGCGTTTGCCTCCGGAGTTACAAAAATTGCGGCGACGCCGCATTCCAACCTCGGCGATGAAGATATGAACCTTCGCTGCAGAGAAATAAGGCATCGCACCGCAATGCTTCGCGACGCCCTCTCTCAAAGCCGCGTTCCCGTAAAAATTCTTACCGGAATGGAGCTTTTAATCGGCCCCAACCTTCCTGAAATCATTGAAAACAAAAGCTTTCTTACCATCGGTGAAAGCAATTATCTGCTGGGCGAGTTTGATTTCGGCGAAGACGGCGGCTTTATGGAAGACGCATTGTTTTATATAATGGAAAACGGTCTGATTCCGGTGCTTGCCCATCCGGAACGCTATGCCGCCGTTCAGCACGACCCCGCAAGGGTTGCCGACTGGTTTGAAAGAGGCGTTATAATTCAGGTAAATAAGGGCAGCGTGCTCGGCCGCTTCGGAAAGGGGCCGCGTTTTGCGGCGGATTGGATTTTGCGCCATGGGTTCGCTCATATTGTGGCAAGCGACGCCCACGGAACAGAACAGCGAACCCCCCATATGACGGAGGCGTTTAACTTTATTTCATCCAACTATTCCGGCGAATACGCCGAAATACTTATGTCACTTAACCCGGGAAGGATTTCAGAAGGAAAGGCTGTTCTTTCTCCGAAGTAAAATAAAAAAGAGGTGGGCAAATGTTAAAAATCACAAAAATTGTTCTGGCACTGCTTACCGTGGTGCTGGCGGGGCTTTTTGCATTAAGATTTGTGCAAAAGCGCTTTTTTACAGACAACACTCCGCCTGTAATAAGCTTTGATTCCGACGTTTTTGAAATCAGCGTGCACACAAAGGATGAAAAGCTGCTTTCGGGCGTCACCGCCCTTGATAACAATGACGGCGACCTTTCGGCGCAGGTTGCGGTAAAAAGCATTTCAAAGCTTGTGGGAAAGGATACCGCAAAAATAACCTATATTGTATTTGACAGCGCCGACAATATGGCAACAGCAACGCGCACTTTACGCTATACCGATTATAAAAAGGCGGAATTTCGCCTTTCAAAGCCTCTTGTTTTTGAACCCGGCGCAACGGTTACTCTTAAAGACAGGCTTTCTGCCCATGACGTAATTGACGGCGATATTACCCCGGCGATAAAAATAACCGCCACGGCGCTTAACAATACAACCGAGGGAACCTACCCCGTAGCCGTTCAGGTGACAAACAGCCTTGGGGATACGTCCGCGGTTTCTCTTACGGTAACCATAAAAAAACACGGCATATACGACCCCTATATCGAGCTTACCGACTATCTCGTTTATGCGGATAAAGGCGCTTCCTTTGAACCTATGGAATATATAAAATCCGTCTGGGATATGAAGCAGGGCGGAAAAGAGATTTTCTCCTGGGGCGATGTCGCCGTTGAAACGGATCTTGATACCGGCGTTTCGGGCGAATATGACGTAAAATATACTTACACAAACGAAAAAGGATACAGCTATTCCGCCATCCTTACCGTTGTGGTGCAGTAAGAGGAGGGGCAATATTGGATAATTCAGAAATTCGGTACAGCGATATAGAGCCTCTTTGCCTTTTGCGTGCGGTGCTCAAAAATATATGGATGGTGTTTGCGGCAGGTCTTTGCGGACTTTTCGGTGCTTACCTTGTGCTGGATACCTTTTATGCGCCGGAATATTGCGGCTCTGCCACTTTTGTGGTAATGGCAAAGTCCTCAAGCTCTTCCTCGGTTTCGGATATTTCTACGGCAAACACAGTGGCATCAACCTTTTCCGAGCTTCTTTCGGGAAGCATAATGCAGCAAAAGGTTGCGGATATGGCCGGAATAGACGATTTTTCCGGCGCTATAACGGCGGAAAACAAAGAGAACACAAACCTTGTTACGCTTAAAGTAACCGCCCCCACCGCAAAGCAGGCTTTCGCCATGATAAGCGCGCTTGCGGAAAATCACACCGTGCTTACGGGAAAAATTTTCAATAACGCGGTAATCACAACCCTAAATTCACCCACCGTGACGGAAGTGCCTGCTTTTACGGGCAGCCGTTTTAAAACGGAGATAATTTCCGCCATAGTCTGCGCCGCTGTTATGGCGGCGGCGCTCTGCGCATTTTCCGTATATTCCGACACCGTTCAGACGGAAAGCGCGGCACGGGCAAAAATTGACGGAAAGCTTCTGCGAAGCGTTCCCCACGAAAAATCGTGGCACACGGCCAAAGGCGCCGCAAAAAAGCTGATACGCTCCGCAGGAAAAAAGCGTTCCGAAGCTCCCGTAATAACCGACCCTATGGCGGGCTTTGCCTTTACCGAATCGGTACACTATATCCGCTCAAAAATTGAGCAGAAAAAAGCAGAAAGCGGAAAGAACGTCTTTCTTATCGGAAGCGTGTGCCAGAACGAAGGCAAATCCATGCTTATTGAAAACCTTGGCCTTTCTCTCGGAATGAAGCATGACAAAATCGTCATTGCGGATATGGACCTTCGCAAGCCTTCGTCCTATTGCGGCGTTTCGGAGCGGGACGGCTGGGAGCTGCTTAAAAGCTTTAATATCGGCGGAATTTTACTTAATATGATTTATCATCCCAAAAAGAATCTTCACGTTCTGTATTGCCCCAAGCAGCCCCAAATTCCCGCCGACCTTTTTTCAAAAGAGGGCTTTATCACGGTGCTCAAAAGCCTGCGTGAAAGCTCGAACTATCTGCTTATAGATTCTCCGCCGCTTGAGATTTTTTCGGACGGCGAGGTTCTGGCGGATTTTGCCGATTACTCAATTCTTGTGGTGCGCCAGGACTGCGTTCCCGCCCCTGTGATAAACGATGCCATTGATGTTCTTCGCACAAAAAACGCCGTGTTTATGGGCTTTGTTTTCAATGATGTAAAAACGCTTCGCAAAAACAGCGGCTACGGTTACGGCTACGGATATGGCGGAAAATACGGCTACGGGAAAAAATACGGTTACGGTTACGGCTATGACCGTTACGGAAGCTACGGCAAATACGGCTATGGCAACTACGGATACAAAAAATACGCCGAAGCGGCCGCCGAAGAGCAGAAAAAGGAGGAATGAGCATGGAAAAAGAAAACACCTCCAAAGGCTTTGAGCACGAATCCGGAACGGAAAGCCTGATAGACCTTTCGGCTTTTTTCCGCAATTTCTTCGGCATATTTTTCCGCCGCCTTTGGGCAGTAATACTTGCCGCGCTTATCGGCGGCGGCGCGCTCGGCGCAAGGGCATATTTTTCATATTCGCCCTATTATGAAGCAAAAGCTATTTTTGCCGTAAGCGCGGGGTATAACTATGCGCTTGACGTTCAGGCATACAGCACATATTATGATACAACGGCCGCGCGCCAGGTGGTAAACACCTTTCCGGATATAATATCTACCGAGGCCATGCGCGAGCTTATTGCCCAAAGCCTTGGCAAAGAAAGCTTCAACGCTTCAATAAGCGCCTCTCTTGCGGCGGAAAATTCAAATCTTTTTGCTCTTACGGTAAGAAGCCCCGACCCAAACGAGGCATACAACGTTCTTTCCGCTGTTATTGAAAACTATCCGCGGGTTGCGGCCATCGTGCTCGGCGACACCCGAATTTATATAATTGAAGAGGCGACTGTGCCTTCGGCACCGGCCAACAGCAATAGCTGGAAGGGCAGCGCCGTTAAAGGTGCGCTTATCGGCGCCGGCGCCGTTATAGCCGTAATGGCGGTTATGGCGCTTTCAATACACACGGTAAATTCCGCCGACGACCTTAAAAACGCAGTAAACATAAAATGCCTCGGCAGTTTGCCCTATTGCCGCGTAAAAAGGCGCACAAACGGAAGCGGATCCATTCTTATTACCGATTCTTCCGCAAGCCGCCAGTTTACCGAATCCATTCTGACCGTAAGAACGCGCCTTTTGCACTATTGCGGCAAAACCGGAGCAAAGGTAATTCTTATTACCTCTACCGTTCCCGGCGAAGGAAAGACAACCCTTGCGGCAAACCTGGCCGTTTCTCTTGCCCAAGGCGGTTCAAAAGTAATTTTGGTCGACGCCGATTTAAGGCTGCAAAGCCTTCACAGATTTTTCAGGGTGCAGCATGAAAGCCGCGGCCTTGCAGACGCTCTTGAGGCACAGAACCCCTATATACCCGGCTTTTTGACCGATGTGGGCATAGAAAACCTTAAACTGATTTCCGGCGGAAAAACAGCCGCGCCTTTCAGCATTCTCCGCTCAAGAAAAATAAAAAATATTTTCGAAAAGCTTCGCGAAATGGCGGATTATGTAATAGTCGATACTCCGCCAAGCGGCATGCTTTCCGACGCGGAATCTTTCCTGCGCTATTCCGACGGAGTGATATATTTAGTAAAGGCGGATTACGCCTCGCGCAGTCAGATAATTGACAATATACAGGCTCTTTCCGAAAACCGTGCGGAAATGATAGGCTATGTCCTCGGCGGCGTTCAGCCCGGCGGAGGAAATTACGGCTACGGCGGATATAATTACGGCTATAAGGGATATGGCTATAACTACGAAAAAACGCCGGAAAAAGAATAAAAAAAGCAATTTGCACCCGGCCGCGCTTTGGCGGCAAAAGTACTGTTTCGCAAAGAAAGGATGCTTAACGTGATTAAGAAAATAATCGAAAAATATAAAAGCGGCGCCTTTCGCGAAATGTGGAACGAAACAAAGTGGCTTTATTCCTACGCCGCAAAATATAAGTGGCTTATCGTAATTTATATAGTAATCGGTCTTTTTGCAACGGGTCTTGCCCTTGCCGCAAGCCTTGTTACCAAAAACCTTATCAACGAAGTTCTCGGCGGAAAAATTTCTGCGGCGGCGGTGGCACTTTATGTTTTTCTCGGTCTTTCGGGAATTGCCGTTTCCGCCCTTAACCGCCGCCTTTCGGCAAAAATTTCTCTTCGGGTAAATAATGAAATCCGCGCCGATGTTTTCGGAAAATTTATCTCCACAACCTGGGAAGAAGTTTCCGCGTTTCATTCCGGAGATTTGCTCAACCGCATAAACGGCGATGTTTCCACAGTTGCCGACAGCGTAATCGGCTGGATTCCCTCCGTAACGATAAAATCGGCGCAGTTTATAGGCGCCATCGCAATAATTTGCTATTATGACGCGGCTATGGCGCTTCTTTCACTTATAAGTATTCCCGCCGCGGCGCTTATTTCGTCACTTTTGCTGCGTAAAATGCGCAGCTATGGCACGAAAATCCGCGAAGCAGGCAGCGAGCTTATGTCATTCTTTGAGGAATCATTGCAGAATATTCAGACGGTTAAGGCCTTCGGCCTTTCGCAAAGCCTTGACGGCCGTTTGGCGCAGCTTCAGAAAATTTACTATGATACAAGCCTTGAATATAATGCCCTTTCCGTAAAGGTCACCTCCGGAATGTCGGTTCTGGGACTTTTTGTTTCATATCTCTGTATGGGCTGGTGCATTTTCCGCCTGTTTACCGGCGCCATAGATATCGGCACGATGGTGCTTTTTATTCAGCTTTCGTCATACCTTTCATCAAGCATATCGTCTTTGATAAGCTCTGTGCCGACGGTAATTTCGGCAACCGTTTCCGCCGGAAGAATAATTTCCGTGCTGAATCTTCCGCGGGAGGAAGAGGACGAAAGCCTTGCCGCGCGGGAAATAGCGGATTTTGGCGAAGCGCCGGAAATTGAGTTCAGGGATGTAAGCTTTGGCTATAAAAACGGCGGCAAGGTTTTTTCCGAAGTAAACCTGACTGTTGCCCCGGGCGAATTTGCCGCTTTCGTCGGCCCTTCCGGCGGGGGAAAAACAACGCTTCTGCGGCTGCTTCTCGGTTTGGTGAAGCCGCAATCGGGGAAGGCAACCCTTTCCGCAAAAGGAAAAACGACAGAAATTTCTTCTGTCACACGCAGAATTTTTACTTATGTACCACAGGAAAAGGCAATGTTTTCCGGCACCGTTGCGGAAATGCTGCGGCTTTTTTCGCCGGAGGCCACAGACGAGGAAATCAACGCCGCGCTTAAGGCGGCGTGCGCCTATGACTTTGTGGCGGCCCTGCCGGAGGGCATAAATACCCCCCTTGGCGAGCGCGGAGCGGGCTTTTCCGAGGGACAGAACCAACGCCTTGCCATTGCGCGCGCCGTTTTGCGAAAAGCGCCGGTGCTGCTTCTTGATGAAGCCACCTCCGCCCTTGACCTTGAAACGGAACGCCGGGTTCTTGAAAATATAACAGCCCTTTGCCGGGGCAAAACCCTGATTGTAATGACCCACAGGGAAAGCGTGCTGCCGCTTTGCGACAGCGTTTACCGCATTTCCGGCGGAAAGGTGGAAAAGGTGAGATAACGCGCGTTTTTGCTTTTGTCTGTTTAGTAAATCGGTTTTGCGGGCAAAACAATTGCATAAAAAAGAGAGGAAAAAATATGAAAAGCGAAAAGGTAACCGATATTTTCGGCAATGAAAAGGTTGTTCACTACGACGATTACGGCAACAAGGTAGGAGAAAGCCGGGTCGAAAGAGGGCCGCTTGGGTTTGGGGAAGAGCGCGTTGTTCATTATGACGTAAACGGCGTAAAAACCGGCGAAACCCGCACGGAAAAGAACTTTTTCGGCGGCGAAAAAGCCGTTCATTACGACGACTATGGCATAAAAACCGGCGAGAGCCGGCAGGAAAAGAATTTTTTCGGCGACGAAAAAACCGTTCACTATGACGCCTACGGCCGCAAAACCGGTCAGACCGTAAGCGAAAAGGACTTTTTCGGCAACGAAAAGCAGGTTACATACGACAGATACGGCACTCAAAAAAGAGGAGAGTATAGAGATAACACGCCGTATTACGGCGGCAGCTCCGAAGGCTCCGGCTCCGCCGGCGGTTATTCGGGCTGTTCCGGCGGGTATGTTCCCGCCGGAAGATTTACGCTTAAGGACGGAATTGCAATTGCCGTTACGGCAGTTTTAACCCTGCTTATGCTTGCGGTTCCGTTTATTCTGCACGCCGCTTCAAAGGACAGCGGCGGCGCCGTAAGCTTTATCCGCACCGCGGTGACTGCGCTTTGCCCGGTGATTACGGTTTTAAGCATCATTATGTTCCGCGCCAAAAAATCCGATGGCGAAGCGGTTCGCCGGGGCAAGCGCCGCATGATAATTTCCACATTTTTGCTCTTTGCCGCGCAGGAGGTTATCTTTCTGCTTTACACCGCCCCTGCCGCAAACGGCGACGAATTTTCTTCCTTCCTGCTGTTTGTTTGCTGCTGGATTCCCAAGCTGATTTACTCCGTCGTATGCGGAATTTTTTCGAGAAAATGCGGCGACAGGGGCGAAACCTGCGACGGCTGCTATTTCTTTGCGGCAAAGGCTTTTGCCATAGTTGCCGCGCTTATGGAAACGGTGAATGTGATTGCCGACGGAATTTTCAGGGATTTTTTTGCCGCTGTGCTGTACCTAATCCCTGCGGCGCTGATTCTTTACGGTGTGATTCTGGCGCTTTCTAAAGGAACGGACTGGATTTACAAGAAAATTTCAAGATAATAGATAATAAGGAAGGAGCCTGCCATAGGCAAGCTCCCCGGCTGTCGAAAAAGTCCTGTGCAACAGGACTTTTTTGTTTCTGTGCATAGATATGTATGCTCTCGAAAAGGAAGATAGCAACAAAAGAAACCCATCAGGGGTGTCTTTTGCTTTTGTTCAAGCTGGGAGCTTGCCATAGGCAAGCTCCTTTTTGTTTGAGCACACACTATGTGCTCAAAATTATTCCGAAAGTCCCTGCGGCGAAAGCTTGAGCACGCGAGTGCTTACCTCCGCAATGTATTTGCGGTCGTGAGAAACACTGATTATAGTGCCGCCAAAGCTTTTGAGCACAAAGCGGACCTCCGGTCCGGAAAGGGGAGAAAGATTGCGTGTGGGCTCGTCAAGAATAAGCACGTTGTAATCGCCGAGCGCAAACTGCGCAAAGAATATTTTCGCCTTTTGCCCGCCGGAAAGCTCCGAAATCGGGTGCTCCGTTTCCGCCCTTGTAAAGCGCATACTGCCAAGATAGGAACGCACTTTTGTGCGTTCTTCACCGCTGCCGCCGCGGCACAAAAATTCCGTAGGAGTTTTTTCCTGCGGCAGCAAATCCGCATAATTCTGCGGCATATACGCCGCGCGTATATCTTTGCGCGGCAGCAGCTCTGCGGCAATAAGCCGCAGCAGGGTAGTTTTGCCCACGCCGTTCTTTCCCGTTATGCAAAGGTGCTCGCCGCCGTGCACCTCAAGCTGAATATTTTCTGCGAGTACTCGGCCGCCGGCTTTAAGCACGGGCAGCTCCAGCTTGAGCACGGTCTTGCCGGGCGGCAGGGCGGCGCTTTCGCCAAAGCGAAGAAAAATTGCGTCCTCCTGCTCCGGGAATGCGGTAAGCTGTTCCTTTTCTTTTTCAAAGCGCCGCCCCATGGATTGCACCGTGTGCATCTTTTTCTTCAGCATTGCGCCGCCGTGCGGGTCGCCGCGGCTGACGGAGCTTTGGTCATGCTCAACCTTGTCGCGAATGCGGCGAAAACGTTCCATTTTTTCGTTGAAATCCCGGCGGTCGCTCTGCGCCATCTGCTCCTGGTGCTCAAAAAGCTCTGCACGGCAACGCACATATTCGCTGTATGAAAGCCGAAACGCAGCAGCCCGCGGTACGCTCTTTTTGCGGAGCTGTTCCATGTGGATTATTGCGGTGGCGGTGTTCTCAAGCAGAGTTTCATCGTGAGAAATATATAAAATTGCAAGTTTACAGCCGTTTATAAACCGCTCCAGCCACTCAAGCGTTTCTATGTCTATGTCGTTGGACGGTTCGTCAAGCAGCAGCACGTCCGGCTTCTTGCAAAGCGCCGCCAAAAGCGAAAGCTTTACCTTTTCTCCGCCGGAAAATGCGCCCATGCGCTGCTCGCTCCAGCAGCGCTCGTACTCAATTCCAAGCTCCCGGCAGAGCGCCGCGCCCTCATCATAGGGCAGGTCGAAAAAGCCCTTTTCCGTCAAAAATTCCGCAGCCGAAAGCGCTTTTTCCGCCTCCGGCAGCTCCTGGGGAAGATAGCCGAAAACCGTGCTTTCCGTGATGATTTCGCCGGAATATTCGGCGTAATCCTCCACCAGCGCCGGGTTATAAAGCAGCTTGAGCAGGGTGGATTTTCCGTTGCCCTCCTCGCCGATGAGGGCAGCCTTTTCGCCGTCGCGAAGCACGAAGGAAAAATCCTTCAGCAGCGCGCGCAAATCTTTTTTATGATAAATTGTAAGGTTTTTTATTTGAAGCATGGGCATTCTCCTTTGCATAAAAAATCCGCCTTCGGCAAAAATCCGAACGCGGAGCATGGCAATGCGCAGCAAAATAAAAAGCGGGCGCAAAAAATGCCGCAATCCGCGTTTTTGCCGTAACCGAACAGGGGCACCTGCATTTAACAGAGCCGCCGAAGACTTAAAATAAGTTCGTTACAAAGCAAAAAAGCAGATTATTTGCGCATCTTTCCACCCTTTTCAAATCAAATTCATTTGCAGAAATTTTCTGCAAACACATAATACCACACCCGGAAATAAAAAGCAAGTGGCGCCCGCCGGCACCTTGCCGCGGCGTGCAAATTTCCTCCGAAAAAATTAAAAAATTTTCTTGACAAGCGCCGTGCATAGAGTTAAAATAATTTTAGATTTGAAAAAATAATACGATAATTTCAGTGTTTTCTGATGCAGTTTTGGGGACAAGTGCCCCCTTAAGGCATCGGAAGACGCTTTTTTATTTTACGCGTATTTTTTCAGCGCCCGACGCTGCGCCCCGAAAGGGGCAACCGTAAAAAAAGTGTTTAATTTTTACATATGAAGAAACAGGAGGACGGAAAACATGACAAAGTACATTTTTGTAACAGGCGGCGTTGTTTCGGGGCTTGGCAAGGGCATAACCGCCGCGTCCCTCGGGCGGCTTTTGAAAGCAAGGGGACTTAAGGTTGCGGCGCAGAAGCTTGACCCTTATATCAACGTTGACCCCGGCACCATGAGCCCCTATCAGCACGGCGAGGTTTATGTAACGGAGGACGGCGCCGAAACCGACCTTGACCTTGGCCACTATGAGCGCTTTATCGATGAGGATTTGAACAAATATTCCAACCTTACCACCGGCAAGGTCTACTGGAACGTGCTCAACAAAGAACGCAGGGGCGAATATCTCGGAGAAACGGTTCAGGTAATTCCGCACATCACCAACGAAATTAAGGAATTCATCTACCGCGTGGGCAAAAAAACCGGCGCGGACGTGGTCATTACCGAAGTGGGCGGCACCACCGGCGATATTGAAAGCCAGCCCTTCCTTGAAGCTATCCGCCAGATAGGACTTGAGGTGGGCAGAGAAAATTCCCTCTATATCCATGTTACCCTTGTGCCATATATCAGCGGAAGCGAGGAGCATAAGTCAAAGCCCACCCAACATTCCGTCAAGGAGCTGCAGGGCATGGGAATTCACCCCGATATGATAATGCTTCGCTGCGACACCCCGCTGGAGCCCTCAATCTTCAAGAAAATTGCCCTTTTCTGCAACGTAAAGCCGGAATGTGTAATTGAAAATATCACTGTGCCGGTGCTTTATGAAGCTCCGCTTATGCTTGAAAAGCACCGTTTTTCAGAAATCGTATGCCGCGAGCTCAATATCGACGCGCCGGAGCTTGATATGAGCGAGTGGAAAGAGATGATCGACCGAATAATCAACCGCGATAAGACTGTTCACATCGGTTTGGTGGGCAAATATGTTCAGCTTCACGATGCGTACCTTTCCGTTGCGGAGGCGCTGCGCCACGCGGGCTACACCTACGGCACCCACATCAAGATTCACTGGATTGACAGCGAGGGCGTGAACGCCGAAAATGTCGCAGAAAAGCTCTCCGGCTGCTCCGGAATCATTGTTCCCGGCGGCTTTGGCGAGCGCGGAATCGAGGGTATGATAGAAACCGCAAAATACTGCCGTGAAAACCATGTTCCATATCTCGGAATCTGCCTTGGTATGCAGATTGCGGTTATCGAATTTGCGCGGAACGTTTGTATGCTCAAAAATGCAAGCTCCGGCGAGTTTGACGCTAATGCAGAAAACAAGGTTATCGACTTTTTGCCAGACCAGTCCGACGGCACCGATAAGGGCGGCACTCTGCGCCTTGGCGCATACCCCTGCGACGTTATGGAGGGCACCGTGCTTCGCCGGTGCTATGGCGCGGAGCACATCAGCGAACGCCACCGCCACCGCTATGAATTCAACAACGACTACCGTGAAATTATGGAGCAAAACGGCATGACTCTGTGTGGAAAAAGCCCCGATGGATATATAATCGAAGCTGTGGAGCTTTCGCAGGAAAAATTCTTTGTGGGCGTGCAGTTCCACCCGGAATTCAAAAGCCGCCCCAACCGTCCGCACCCACTTTTTAAAGGACTTGTTGCCGCATCCCTTGAAAAAGCGTATAATAATGATGTATAATAGAGCTTGTAAATAAAAGCCTGCGGGAAAATGGCGCGGAGAGCCTTGCGGCGCGCAGCGCCGCCTCGGCTCCCCTTACACAGGGGAGCCGAGAACCGCTTTGCAAACGCTTGCGGTGAACCTTGCACAGGAGAGCCGAGAACGCTCACCGCAGCCGCAGTGCAGCCCATCTTCACTTTTATTTGCGGCGTTTGCGCCGCACCGTTCCCCGCTAAATAATTTTTTGAGGTTTTTCGTATGTCCGATCATGAATTTTATGTCAACCCACTTTGCACCCGCTATTCCGGCGAGGAAATGAAGCGCGTTTTTTCCGACAACAGCAAGTTTTCCACCTGGCGCAGGCTCTGGGTGGCTCTTGCTGAAAGTGAGCGTGAGCTTGGAATTCCCATTACCGAGGAACAGATTGCCGAAATGCGCGGGCATATAAACGATATTGACTATGCAGCCGCCGCCGCGCACGAGCACGAGGTTCGCCATGATGTTATGGCGCATGTGCTCACCTTCGGCGAATGCTGCCCCAAGGCAAAACCCATAATCCACCTCGGCGCCACCTCCTGCTATGTGGGCGATAATACCGACGTTATCCTGATGCGCGAGGCGCTGAACATTATCCGCGCCCGCCTTATTAACGTTGCGGCGGCGCTTTGCACTTTTGCCGAAGAGAACAAAAACGTACCCACCCTTGCATATACTCATTTTCAGGCGGCGCAGCCCACCACCGTGGGCAAGCGTGCAACCCTGTGGCTTCAGGATATTCTGATGGATTTGGACAACGTGGATTTCCAGATAAAAAGCCTCAAGCTGCTGGGCTGCAAGGGAACCACCGGAACCGGTGCGTCCTTCCTTGAGCTGTTCGACGGCGACGCCGAAAAGGTAAAGCTGCTTGAAAAGAAAATTGCCGAAAAAATGGGCTTTGAAGCCTGTTTTGCCGTAAGCGGCCAGACCTATACAAGAAAGCTTGACTTTTTTGTTTTACAGGCGCTTTCGGGTATTGCACAAAGCGCTTCCAAATTTGCGGGAGACATTCGCCTGCTTTCACACCTCAAAGAGGTTGACGAACCCTTTGAAGCAAAGCAAATTGGCTCTTCTGCCATGGCTTATAAGCGCAACCCCATGCGCAGCGAGCGTATCGCTTCGCTTTCGCGCTATGTCATCTGCGATTTGACAAATCCCGCCGTCACCGCCGCTTCACAGTGGCTGGAACGCACCCTTGACGATTCTGCCAACCGCCGTATTTCTCTGCCGGAGGCATTCCTTGCCACTGACGGAATTTTGAACCTCTATCTCAACGTAATTTCCGGTATGAAGGTTTATCCTGCCGTTATGAAAAAGCATTTGCTTGAGGAAATGCCCTTTATGGCGACGGAAAACATTCTTATGTACTGCGTTAAAAACAAGGGCGGCGACCGCCAGGCGCTGCACGAAGCCATTCGGGAACATTCCGTCAAGGCGGCGGAGCAGGTTAAGCTTTACGGAAAAGAAAACGACCTGCTTGACCGAATAAAAGCCGACCCGGTCTTCGACCTTTCAGAAGAGGAGCTTGACTCCCTTTGCGACCCGAACACCTTTACGGGAATGGCGGCGCAGCAGACGGAAGAATATCTTGAAGGAACAGTCCGCCCCATTCTTGAAGCAAACAAAGAACTTCTCGGTGAAAAGGCCGAAGTAAATGTATAAGACAATAAAGGCTTTGGCAGCGCTTTGCGCCGCCGGTCTTTTAGAATAAATAATTGCGCTTACGGCGCGTGCACACTCATAACAAAAAGAAAGGAAGCATAATTTATGTTGACATCCGTAGTAGGTATAAACTGGGGCGATGAAGGCAAGGGCCGAATGGTCGACCTTCTTTCTCAGAATTATGACATTGTTGTCCGTTATCAGGGCGGAAATAACGCGGGTCACACCGTGGTGAACGACAGAGGAAGATTTATTCTTAACCTTTTGCCCTCCGGAATTCTTCGCGATGAAACCGTAAACGTTCTCGGCCCCGGCATGGTAATCGATATGGAGCATCTTTATAACGAAGTTCAAAGGCTTCGCGACGCGGGTATTGAAATTACCCCCAAGCATCTTAAAATCAGCGACCGCGCTTCTATCTGCATGCCCTATCACAAGCTTCTTGACTGCCTTGAAGAGGACCGTCTCGGCGATAAAAAATTCGGTTCAACCCGCCGGGGAATTTCGCCCGCATATTCCGACAGATATATGAAAAAAGCTCTTCGCGTGGGCGAGCTGCTTCACCGCGAGCTTCTTGACGAGCGCGTTGCCGATATTGTGGAGTGGAAAAATCTGCTTGTAGAAAAAGGCTACGGTCACGAAGCTATAAAAACCGAAGATATGCTTGAATGGATTGACAAATACTGCATGCCTTTTAAAGACTATATCTGCGACACCACGCTTTATCTTGACAAAGCGGTCAAGGAAGGCAAAAACATTATGTTTGAAGCCCAGCTCGGCGCTCTTCGCGATATTGACTACGGCATTTTCCCCTATACCTCCGCTTCCTACACCATTGCTTCCTATGCGCCCATCGGCGCCGGAATTCCCGAACAGCGCCTGGATGAAATCGTCGGCATAATCAAAGCGTATTCCAGCTGTGTGGGCGAAGGTCCCTTCACCTGCGAGCTTTTCGGCGCAGAGGGCGACGCCCTTCGTGAAGCCGGCGGAGAATACGGCGCGGCAACCGGCCGTCCGCGCCGCGTAGGAGGTTTTGACGTTGTAGCGTCGCGCTATGGCGTTATGGTACAGGGCTGCACCTGCCTTGCCCTCACTAAACTGGACGTTCTTTCCTACCTTGATGAAATTCCCGTTTGCGTAGCCTATGAGGTGGAAGGCAAACGCGTGGACTATTTCCCCAAAGGAATTGAGCTTACCGAAGCAAAGCCTATATATGAGTATGTTCCCGGCTTTAAGTGCGACATAAGCGCCTGCCGCAAGCCCGAGGATCTTCCCACAGCCGCAATGGATTACATCAAGAATATTGAAAAAGCCGTCGGCTGCCCCATAAAGTATGTTTCAGTAGGTCCCGACAGAGACCAGTATATCGAAATGTTCTGATTTATTCAGCAGTCAAAGCCTGCCTTTCGGATAAGGCAGGCTTTGCCGTAAAACCGTCTTTTGAAAGGAAAAAACAGATATGTGTGGAATTATCGGTTTTACCGGAAGTCACAGCGCCGTTCCGGTGATAATTGAAGGACTTAAAAAGCTTGAATATCGCGGTTATGATTCCGCAGGAATCGCCGTTGTGGGCAGCAAGGGAATTTCTATGGTAAAAGCCTCCGGCAAAATAGAAAATCTCTGCAAAAAAATCGAAAGCGGCGAACCGATTGAGGGCAATACCGGTATCGGCCACACCCGTTGGGCAACCCACGGTGTGCCCAACGATATAAACGCCCACCCGCATATGAGCCCGGACGGCCGCTTTGCCATTGTGCACAACGGAATTATCGAAAACTTTGCGGAGCTTAGAAACGAGCTTGTAGACCGCGGCTGCACTTTTAAAAGCGACACCGATACCGAGGTTATAGTACATCTTCTTTCCCTCTATTACGAAGGCGACTTCAAAAAGGCAATGATGAAAACCGTCGCCCGCCTTGAGGGAACATATGCCATCGGTGCGGTGTGTTCCGAATGCCCCAACAGTATTTTTGTTACCAAGTCCTTTAACCCCATGATTTTAGGCGTAGGAATCGGCGAAAACTTTTTTGCTTCCGATGTGACCGCTCTTGTTTCTCATACAAGAAATGTAATATATCTTGAGGACGGCGAGCTTGCCGAGCTTACCCCGGACGAAATCAGCGTTTATAACGCCGCCGGCAAGCGTGTGGAAAAGACCATATCCCGCGTTATGTGGGATACCGAAGCCGCAGAAAAGGGCGGCTATGAGCATTTTATGCTCAAAGAGATTATGGAACAGCCCAACGCCCTTAAATCCGCCATTGAACCGAGAGTGAAAAACGGCATAGCCAACCTTTCGGAGCTCAACCTTTCCGATGAAGAGCTTCGCTCCATCAACCACATTGTGATTACCGCCTGCGGTTCGGCATATTACGCAGGCTGCGCCGGAAAATACGCCATAGAGAAGCTTACGCGAATTCCCGTTTCGGTAGAGCTTGCAAGCGAACTGCGCTATGACGACCCCATTGTTGACGAACATACGCTGCTTATCGTTTTAAGCCAGTCCGGCGAAACCCTTGACACAATCTGCGCCATGCGCGAAATGAAAAACCGCGGCACCCATGTGGCGGCCATAGTCAACGTAGTGGGAAGCACGATAGCAAAGCTTGCCGACAGCGTAATTTATACCTACGCCGGCCCCGAAATTGCCGTTGCCACCACAAAGGGATATACCACCCAGGTGGCGGTTCTTTACCTTTTCGCAGTACACGCGGCGCTTGCTTTGGGCAAAATTGACGAGGGCGAGGCACGCCGCCTTACCGGAGAAATTCTGAAAATCCCCGCAAATATTCAGCGTGCATTCGACCTGAACCCCCAAATCGACGAGCTTGCGAAAAAATACTACAACAACAAATCCCTGTTCTTCATAGGCAGAAATGTTGACTATGCCGTTGCTATGGAAGGCTCGCTTAAAATGAAGGAAATCTCCTACATTCACTCCGAAGCATATGCCGCGGGCGAATTGAAGCACGGAACAATCGCGCTTATCAATGAGGGAAGCCCGGTAATTGCCGTTGCCTGCTACCGCGAGCTTTTCGACAAGATGATGAGCAATATCAAAGAGGTAAAGGCCCGTGGGGCAGAGGTTCTCGGCGTTGCGATAGAGGATATGAAAAAGATTTTTTCCGAAGCGGACGATGTAATTCTTGTGCCCAAAACAGAACCTATTTTTGCCGTTACGTCAGAAATTGTTCCCCTTCAGCTTCTCGCTTATTATGTGGCAAAGGAAAACGGCTGCGATATAGATAAGCCAAGAAACCTTGCAAAATCCGTTACTGTGGAATAAAAAAGGTCAAAAAAGCCGTGCTCAAATTTGAGCACGGCTTTTTTATGCTTATTTTAAGGCTTAAGAAAAGCTTACATGCTTTCGGGAACGGTGATGTTGAGCACGGTGAGCACGTTTTTGATGGTGGTCTTTGCCGCCAGGCAAAGGGCAATTCTTGCCTGCATAAGCTTTTCGTCATCACAGCGGCAGCGGCATGCGTTATAGAATTTGTGGAATGCGGAAGCAATGTCCACGGCATATTTTGTGATGTGCGCCGGGTCATAAAGTCGTGCGGATTCCTTGATTTCGCCGGGGAATGCCGCAATGCAGGAAATAAGGGCAAGCTCTTCCGGCTCTTTAAGCACTCCGGCGGGAATTTCGCCCGCAAAGGCCACGCCTTCGGCCGCAAGGCTTTTAAGAATGGAGCATATTCTTGCGTGAGCGTACTGAACATAATAAACCGGGTTCTGGCTTGACTGCTCAACGGCAAGGTCAAGGTCGAAAATAAGGTGGGTGTTCGGCTCTCTCATATTGAAGAAGAAACGCGCGGCGTCAATCGGCACTTCCTCAAGCAGGTCGGTGAGGGTGATTGCCTTGCCGGTACGCTTGCTCATACGAACGGGCTTGCCGTCGCGCACAAGCTCCACAAGCTGCATAAGAACAACGTCAAGCTTGTTTCCGTCAAGGCCGAGGGCGTTCATAGCACCTTTAAGACGCGCCACATGGCCGTGATGATCCGCGCCCCACACGTTTATAACTCTGTCGAAGCCGCGCTTTGCGAATTTGTTGTAGTGGTAGGCAATATCTCCGGCAAAATAGGTGGGGTTGCCGTTCTGGCGGATAAGAACGTCGTCTTTAAGCTCAAGCGCCTCAATCTGCTTGTCGGTTTTACCCTCCGACTTGAGCATTTCGGTAAGCACTTCGGCGTTTTTGTACCAAAGCGCGCCGTCCTTTTCATATGTCAGACCCTTGTCGGTAAGTATCTTTACAATTTCGTCAATGCTTCCGTCGGCATAAAGACTGCTTTCACGGAACCACACGTCATAATCTATGCGATAGGTGTGAAGGTCGCGTTCAAGCCCTTCTACGTTGGCGGGAAGGGCATAGTCGATAAGCGCCTGACGGCGTTCTTCGGAATCTGCGTTCACATATTTGTCGCCGTTTATGTCGGCGAACTCCTTTGCGCGAACCTTGATGTCCTCGCCGTGGTAGCCGTCCTCCGGGAATTCCACCGCGTCCTCGCCGAGATAAAGCTGAAGATAGCGCGCTTCAAGGGATTTTCCGAATTTTGCTATTTGGTTACCTGCGTCGTTCACATAAAATTCCCGGGTGACATCATATCCGCACCAGGAAAGCACCTCCGCAAGTCCGTCGCCGATGGCGCCGCCTCTGGCGTTGCCCATGTGCATGGGGCCGGTGGGGTTGGCGGAAACAAATTCCACCATGACCTTTTCGCCGTGACCGCCGTCGCTCTTGCCGTAGTCGTCTCCTTCTGAAACGGCGGCATTTACCGCCTCGGCATACCAGTGCGGCGCGTAAAACACGTTTAAAAAGCCGGGTCCGGCAACCTCTGCCCGCTCAAAATAGCTTCCCTCAAGCTCCAAATGCGCCGCAATTGCCTCGGCAATCTGGCGGGGCGATTTATGAAAAGCGCGGGCTGAAACCATTGCCGCGTTTGAGGCAAGGTTGCCGTTTTTGCTGTCCGCCGGAACCTCGACGATAAATTCGGGCAGTTCTCCCTCGGGAAGCTCTCCCGCGGAAACGGCAGCTTCTGCTGCCCTTTTGATAAGCTCTTTGTACTGCGCTTTGGCTTCCGCCGCTAAGTCACGCATTACTTTCACACTCCTTGACTACAATATTTACTTCCTGCTCGCTTGCAAGCATGGCGTTTATATCCATTGAATATCTGAAATTAAGCACTCCGCCGTTATCCTCGAGCCCGTTTTCGATGGAAAGCCCCTGAATTCCCATAACCCAGTCGGAAAAACCGTTGTCATAGTGGCACTGGTGGCGCTCGCCCTTTTCTATGATAAGCTGGCTTGCGCGTTTGCCGCTGCGCGTCATGGTAACGCAGTCCGTTCCCTCAATTTTAAGCAGGGTTTTCATGGTGGGGGCAGTGTCCTCTTCGTCCATTTCTTCATAAGCAAGATAGCGGGCATTGCGCTTTTTATAATAACGTCCCTTGGTCATAAGCTCAACGGTGTCGCTTTCACCGTCTATGCTTCGGGTACCTTTGATAAAAATAACTACATCTTTTCCCATAATATTATCCTTAAACTGATATTACCTTGTTGTAAGCTCCTCCGGGTCAAGGCGGGTAACATTGCAAAGCTCCTCGCCAAGAAATTCTTTGCCCAGCCTTGTAAAGCCCTCTATTTTATCGGTAACAAAAAACTTCATTTTGCCGCTTTGCCCGGATGAAAGCAAGCCGTTTTCTTCAAGAAATTCCTTTGCGGCGACTGCGGCTTCGCTGCCCGCGTCAATAAGCATAAGCCTGTACCCGGTAAGTTTATCAATAAGATTATAAAGCAGCGGGTAATGCGTGCACCCGAGAATGAGGGTGTCTATATCCTTTCCGTCAAAGGCTGAAAGATAATCTTTTGCCACAAGGCGGGTTACTTCACAGTCTGCGCCGGAATATCCGTTTTCCACAAGCGGAACAAAAAGCGGGCATGCCTTTGCGGTAAATTCCGCATGGGGAAGCAGGTTTTTTGTCAGCTTTTCGTAAGAACGGCTTGCCACCGTTGCCGCCGTGGCAATAAGACCGATTTTTTCGTTTTTTGTTGCGGCGGCGGCGGCTTTAACCGCAGGTTTTACAACGCCCATGCAGGGAACGGAAAATCCCTTGCCCATATCTTCGCCCAGCACAGAGCTTACCGTGCCGCAGGCGACGATTATCATTTTTACATTCTGCTTTTCAAGAAAGCGCATACATTCCGCGGCATATTTTCGGATGACCTCCGGACTTCTGCTGCCGTAAGGCACCCGTCCGGTATCACCGAAAAACACAATATTCTCCTGCGGAAGAATTCTGCGCAGTTCACGCACGGCGGTAAGACCGCCGAGACCGGAATCAAAAACGCCGATAGCTCTTTCGTCCATTATTCCTCCGAAAATTCCTCTATGGCAAGCTCAATAAGTCCTGAAATAAGCTCGGAATAGCTCATTCCTGCCGCCATCATAAGCTTTGGGTACATTGAAATATCAGTAAATCCGGGAAGGGTGTTCGGCTCGTTAAGAACAACCTTGCCGGTTTCGCGTTCCATAAGAAAATCCACTCTGGTAAGACCGCGGCAACCGAGAATCTGATAGGCAAGCATGGCCATACCGCGAATTTCCTCCGCCTTTTCTTCAGAAAGGCGCGCCGGTATGTAAAGCTTGCTTTCCGCATTGAAATATTTGGCGTCATAGCTGTAAAATTCATCGGCGGGAACAATTTCTCCCGGGCCGCCCACAGAAAGTTCGCGGTTGCCGAAAACGGCGCATTCCACCTCGACGGGGTCTTTAACCGCTTCTTCAACAATAATCTTTACATCGTTCATGAATGCAAGGGCAAAGGCGTCGCCAAGCTCCGCTTCGCTTTTTACCTTGCTTATTCCCACGGAAGAGCCTGCGTTTGCAGGCTTTACAAAAACAGGATAACCAAGTTCCGTGCTCACGGTGTGATACGCGTGCTCAAGGTCGCAGCCGCGCATAAATGTAAGCCATTTTACCTGGGGCACGCCCGCGTTTTTGAGCACGGCGTGGCAAACGTCCTTATCCATGCACAGCGCGGAAGAAAGCACCCGGCACCCCACATAGGGAATACCCGCAATCTCAAGCAGACCCTGCATGCTTCCGTCCTCGCCGTTCCTTCCGTGCAGAACCGGGAATACGGCGTCTATTCTGTGAGGGAACATGGTGGGGCCTTCTTCAACCATCATGCCGTGAACGCTTCTGTCGGGGCAGATGAACGCCCGTTTAAGATTTTTTTCGTCCTCTTCCCATTTGTTTTGGCGAACATTTTCAATGCCGCCGGAATAAAGGAACCATTTGCCGTCCTTTGTAATGCCCAAAAGCTGCGGCTCATATTTTTCTCTGTCGATATTTTCATAAACAGAAGCGACAGACATGCACGAAACCTCGTGCTCGCTTGAAACGCCGCCGAAAAGCAGCGCAATTTTCTTTTTACCCATATAAAAAACCTCTTTTCAGAGTGCGTATTGAATAAATTGACAGAAAGCGTTTGTAAAACGCTTTTCATTTAAAATTTATGCAGGACAGATTAAAAAAGCACGGTGTGCTTTTATATTTTGCCTGCAAGCGCTTCAAGCACCTTGGAATACGTTTCGGCAGGGTCGCTCAAAAAGCGTTCCCGTACCGCCATGGCCATTTCCTTGTCGGGCATGAAAAGCGAAAGCTCCATAAGGTCGGTGCCTATATCCGTAACGCGCATATGTATTTTAAATCCGTCCTCGGTTCTTGTAATGGAAACAAGGTTTTCCTTTTCTATGCGCCGCCGACGAAGAATATTTGCCGCGGTTTCCGCAGATTTTTCTTTAACGGAGGTCGGCAGCTTTCCCGCAAGAGTATCGGCGGCTGCCCTGCCCTTTTCGGTAAGGGAATATTCGCTTATTCCCGCCGGCGATTTAAGTGAAAGAATACATCCGGTGTTTTCAAGTTCCGCCAGCGCGTCGGAAAATTCAAAATAATTGGCCGTTCCGTCGGAAAGTACCGCTTCGGTAAGCTCGTCAAAGCTCATGGGCGAATCTGCAAAATTAAGTATGTGGCAGATAAGAATTCTTATTTCTCCGCCGTCGGTAAGTCCTCCGAGACGGATTCCCGCGGTGAAGGTTTCTTCCATGGCAAAGCCTTCCTTTCGGCTCCGCAAAGCGGAGCAAATTTTGGCTTTCCCATGCGGGAAAGCCGAATTTTTGCTGCAACCGGCTGCTGCGCTTGCGCAAAACAGGTTCCTGCTCATTCTATGATTATAAAGCGAAAAACGAGCAAAGGCGCAGACGCCGCAGACCGCTGCAAAATGCGCCCTTTTTCCGCACATTTTAAGTTCCGAAGGGCGCAGAGCCTTACCCTGAAACGGTAAAGCGGAAATCTGTAAAATTAAACTAAAGAGCGACCCTGCGGCCGCTCTTTAGTCTAAATCAAATCAGTCGGTCTTTATGCACTTATGAGGAATTTCGTGTTTCTGGAAAATCTGTCCGCAGCGTGTGCATTTCCATGCCCAGGGGTGTTCGCCCGTAAATTCAAGCGGGCCCTTGCAGTCGATATATTCAGGTTCGGCGGCTTTTTCTTCTTCTTTATGTTTTGCTTCACCTGCCGCTTCGGCAATGCGCTGTTTGCGCTCTTCCGCACGCTTGCGGTAAAATTCCGGGTCATAGGAAGTCATTCCTTCGGTGTCCATTTCCGGTTTTACCATGTTGTCGGGTTTGCGTTCCTTTTTCTCATGAACCGGAGGGACATATTCCGTAAGGGTGTTTTCGTCCTCTGTACCCATAGGGTCGTCAAAGGGCGAAACATATTCGTCAGGGCGCTCCTCCGGCTCGGCAGAAGCCTGTTCGGCAGCTTCCTCTATTGCAGGCTCGGCAGCGGGCTCGGGAGCGGATTCGACCGCTTCCTCAACAACCTCTTCCGGCTTTTCAACGGTTTCTTCAACCATCGCCATCACCTCATCGGAGGTACGGGCAATGACGTTGCTTGCGGGAGCGTCACCGCCCACCGCCATGGGTTCGGAAGCAGGCTCCGGCGCTTTTTCGCGCTTGGGAGCAAAGGGATTTACCCACTGGTCGTCCGGAACGGCTTTATATGCCGGCGCGGGAGCGGGCGCGGGTTCCGGTTCGGGCTGAACCGCCGGTCTTACGGGTTTATAGGGGTTGACATATGGCTGCGCGGAAGCCGGCTGGTACGGCTGCTGCTGGAACTGCTCCGGCATGGGCTGATACGGCGGCTGATAGGGGTTCGGCGCCGGCTGGTAAGGATTTTGCTGATACGGGTTAGAAGCAGGCTGCTGCGCGGCATAGGGGTTCTGCTGCTGGTACGGCATCTGCTGATAGGGATTCATATAGGGGTTCATAAAGGCCGGCATAGGCGCGGCGGCCATTCTTTGGCTGATAAGCGTTTCCATTTCGCTGCGGAAAGAGGCAATCTCTCTGCTTATACTTTCCGCGGTGTCGTCGGCTATCTCCGCACGAAGCATATCAAGGCTTTCTTCCTCGTCTTCGGCAGCTTTGTCCTGCGCCTCAAGCGCGGAAAGGGCAACGGCGGTTTTTGCGGCCACTCTTGCGTTGTTATAAACAAGCTGAATGTTGGAATCAAGGCTCATGCCGCCGGTCATTTCTTTAACAAGAGCAAGAAGGAAGGGGGTGAGCTGTTTGCCCTTAATTCCGTTTTCCTCTGCTTTCTTTACCGCAATGTCAATGGCTCTGTCTGCCATGGCCTTCGGCATTTCATATTCCTTGGGAATGGGGTTGCCCACAAGAATTCCGCCGTGAACGCCAAGGTCATGCTTTGCCTTTATGGTTGCGGCAAGCTCTTCGGGAGTATCTACGCGATAGTCAACGCCAAAGCCGCTTTCACGGCAGTAAAATGCGGGAAGCTCGTCCGTGCCGTAGCCAAGTACCGGCACGCCTTTGGTTTCAAGGTATTCAAGGGTAAGACCTATATCAAGAATTGATTTTGCGCCGGCGCAGACAACGGTAACGTCGGTGCGGCCAAGCTCCTCAAGGTCGGCGGAAATATCCATGGTGGTTTCCGCTCCGCGGTGAACGCCGCCTATGCCGCCGGTGGCAAAAATCTTTATGCCTGCCATTGCGGCAATAATCATGGTGGAAGCAACGGTGGTTGCGCCGTCCATGCCCTTTGCGGCAAGTACGGGAAGGTCGCGGCGGGAAGCTTTTGTTACCGCCATACCCTTTTTGCCGAGATACTCAATTTCGTCGGCGGAAAGACCAACCTTCATTTTGCCCCCGATAATGGCAATGGTTGCGGGAACCGCCCCTTCGGAACGGATAATATCCTCAACGTTGCGTGCGGTTTCCACATTTTGCGGGTACGGCATTCCGTGGCTGATGATGGTGGATTCAAGGGCGACAACGGGGCGCCCCTCTTTAAGTGCGGCGCCTACCTCCGGCGCTATATCAAGGTAAAAACTTTTATTCATATCAAGTTTCCTCCGTTAAGCAAACTAATACATATATAATAATAATAGAAATCGCGTGGAATGTCAATAACGCTCCGTCTGCCGAACCGGAAAAAGCAAAAGTTTTTAATCGGGGCGCTTTATAAATATTATCATAAAATTTTATCCGTTTCGCCGGATTTTAAAAATTTCCGCTGTATTTTTGCCTTTTTCGGGGCTATGTATGAAATGTTTTTTGGGGGAAGATTTCGGCGGTACTGCTTAGGGCTTTATAAATAACCGCGCACAAAAAGCGGCCGCCCGCTCAGTTTGGAGCGGGCGTTTCTTTTTCACTCATTTTTTTCTGCCGTAAAATATTTTTTTATCCTTTCCCTTGTAACGGCGGAAAAATAAAGTTCGCCGCCTGCGCCTTCATCAAGGTCGCAGGTAACATGGCTTGAAATGGGGCTTTTTTCGGCGCAAAGCGCTTTTACGGCGCCGCGAAGCTCGGCGCGCGAAAATGCGTCAACGGAATTTTCGGTGGAGGAATAGACCGAAGAGGAAAGCGCGGAACCTTCCGGAAGAAAGCGCCGCACTCGCCTTCCGAAAAAAGAGGAAATCAGGCGGGAAGTAACGTCACAGCGGGAAATTTCGTCAAAATCGGGATAGGTGACAAGGTCGTAAAATTTTTTGCCCGTAATGCTTTGCACTCCGGCGGAAAGATCGATGTAGCGTTCGCCGTCGGAATAGAAGAGGCTTTCCGGCAGAATATAATCAAAAGAGCCGGCTTTCGCCATAACCGTCTCGCAGGTGTTCCGGTTCCATATAAACCAGCCCGAAACCGCTATGCCAAGCTCTTTTTCTGTTGCGGCGGCAAACTCGCTGTGAGAAAGCTCTTTATAGACTTTTGCGGCAGCCGGCATGTCTGGCAAGCTTTCAAAGACGACGGCGTCAGGGAATGTAAGCACGGGAATTCTTCCGTTTTGCGGGTCAAAGCACACAAGAGTAAAGGGCCCGGCGGCGCCGTCTTCCTCAAAAATCAAAAGCAGGGTTTCGCTTTCGGCATAAATTTCCGGCGAAGAGCTTTCCGCTTCCGCCGGCGCTTTTTTGTCGGTTGCGGAATATCGGTATACGAAAATCGCCGCCGCGGAAAATACAAAAACAAAGCCCGTAAAAAAGGCAAGCATAAAGATTTTAAGTTTCATAAAGAAATCCCCTTCCGGGGATTAGTTTTGCATTTTTGTCAGCGGGTTATTCCCGCCGCGGCGATTTTTCAGCGGGTTTGCTCCTCGCGGATTCGTTCATATTTTTGTTTTGTCGCTTCGCCGCCGCGAAGGTGGCGTTCCCTTTTGTTTTGCTCCAGAACGGATTTGGCTTCTGCGAAAAGCGCGGGACTTATATGTGCAAGTCGTTCGGAAACATCCTTGTGCACCGTGCTTTTGCTTACCCCAAAGCGCTTTGCGGTTTGGCGCACCGTTGTTTTGTTTTCAATTATGTATTCCGCCGCGGCAACGGCTCTTTCTTCCGGAAGACCTTTCATGAACAGACATTACCTCCTAAAAAACAGTTTAGTGTAAAAGGTATGAAAGAAAATAAAGAAATATTACCGCAAAACGGCTTTTTCCCAAAGTGAAGCGCTGCCGCCGGGAGTTTAATACACATGATAATAATTTCTTAAGCTATTCTTAAATCTTTCGCGGCTTGTTTCTTAAATTTATTTTCTTTATCATTTGTTACGGAAAGAAAAATAAGGTGTGATTTTCAGGAAAATGAAAGGAGAATAAAATTTATGGATGCCCTGCTTACCATAAACTTTTTATTAGCGGCAATATTTTTTATCTGTTATGCATATCAGTTCATATACATTCCCGTTCCGTGGTTCAAAAAACCGCATGAGCATGCGGTTGAGCACCGCCACCGCTTTGCGGTGCTTATCTGCGCGCGAAATGAAGAACGCGTAATTGCAAAGCTTATAGAGAGCATACACCGTCAGACATACGACTGCGGAAGCATACGCGTTTTCGTAATGGCGGACAACTGCACCGACAATACCGCAAGGGTTGCCCGCAACGCGGGCGCCGCAGTATATAAAAGAAATAACCCCTTCCTTATAGGAAAGGGCTATGCGCTGGAGGAGCTTCTTAACAACATTACCGAGGATTATCCCCGCGGATATTTTGACGGATATTTTGTTTTTGACGCAGACAATGTTCTTGACAAGAACTATATAAAAGAGATGAACCGCACCTTTTGCGACGGTTACGATATAATAACAAGCTACAGAGATTCCAAAAACTACGGCGACAACTGGATTTCGGCGGGCTATGCCCTTTGGTTTCTTAGGGAATCCAGATATCTTAATCATGCGCGTTTTCTTTTGGGCACAAGCTGCGCCGTTTCAGGAACAGGCTTTTTCTTCAGCAAAAGAATCCTTGAAAAAAACGGCGGATGGCCGTTTCACCTGCTTACCGAGGACATTGAGTTCACCGTGCACAACATAATTAACGGCGAAAAGGTCGGCTTTTGCCCAAAAGCGGTGCTTTATGATGAACAGCCGACTTCGTTCTGCCAGTCCTGCCGCCAGCGTATGCGCTGGGCAAAGGGATATATTCAGGTGTTTCGGAAATACGGAGCGGATTTGCTTAAAGGCGCGCTGCGCGGAAATTTCTCCTGCTTTGATATGGCAATGGCAATAATGCCCGCGGTGGTGCTTACCGCAGCCTGCATTCTGGTAAACTCCGTAACGGCGGCGCTTACCCTGGCTTCGGGGGGAAGCCTTGTTCCCATACTTGTTTCGGTAGGACAAAGCATACTCAATATGTATCTTACGCTTTTTGCCATAGGCGCCGTTACTACCGCTACGGAATGGAAGATGATTGCCGCCCCGACATGGAAAAAGATAATTTATACCTTCACATTTCCGCTTTTTATGTTCACCTACATACCGATTTCCTTCGCGGCAATTTTTGCCCATGTTGAATGGAAACCCATTGAGCACAGCGTAAGCGTAAGCTGCGAAGAACTCTGGCAGGAGGGCGCATGAACGACCAAAGCCCTGCAGCAGGGCAAAATTATGAATATGCGGTAAGCATAGAAAAAATCCAAAGCCGCACAAAAAAGCTGTGTCTTGCGGTGGTTTCCGCCGCGCTTTGCACGCTTATGTTTTGGCTTTCCATGGGCACGGCGGATTATGTTCGGGTAATGAAGCTTCACGAGAGGCCGCTTTTCTGCGTTGCCTCCGACCTCAATGAACAGGGCGGCTGCTTTTACGGCTTCGGATATTCTTTTGATATTGAAGGCGATTTTGCCGATGGCGCAGCCGAAAGCGGCAAGATAAAAGGCGCAACAATGTATATCTTTGGTATGAAGGCGGGGCATACCTCGGAAAAATAGCCGTCGGCTGCGCTTTTCCGCCAAAAATCAGAGATTCGGGCGATACAGCATTAAGCCCTTTCTCGCATATATAACAGCAAATTCCGGAGAAGGCCTGCCTTCTCCGGAATTTGTATTTTATCCGTATACAAAAAATCCCCCGCCTGAATGGCGGGGGATTTTCGAAACAGGAAAATCAAAGCAATTTTTCAACAGCGGCGCGGATATCTTCAAAAACGTCTTCCTTTGCGCGCGCGCCGTCCACAACAACGATATTATCCCTTCCGGCAAGCATATCGAAAACAATGCCGTAGCGCCGGCGGGTTTCTGCAATAACGGCGGCGTTTTCCTCATAGATTTCAAAATGACTGCGGCCGGCCTGAATGTGTTCCATGCATTTTTCCGGGTCGAGGTCAATAAAAATACATATATCCGGCTTCATAATGGACGGGCAGTTAAGATTCATCGCGGCAACCCATTCAAGAGAACCGCCCACGCCCTGATAAGCGATGGAGGAGTAATAATATCTGTCGCACACAACATCGGTTCCGCTTTCGATATACCGGCGGATTCCGCTTTTCGGGCTTACGTTATGGGCAACTCGGTCGGCAAGAAACATTGCCGCAAGCTCGTCGTTTGTGCGCGGGTGTTCCGCCCCAAGACCGTCGCGCACCATTCCGCCAAGGCCGCTTGCGGTGGGCTCTGCGGTGTGGTGAACGCGGCGACCCTTGCTTCGCAGATATGCCGCAAGAAGCTCCGCCTGAGTGGTCTTTCCGCTTCCGTCAACACCCTCTATTACAATAAAAAGTCCTTTTTCACTCATAATTCAAGCACCTTTCAAAAACACAAGTCAACTGAAATTATTATATCCCATGCAAAAGCGAATGTCAAATTATAAGCCGCTTATGCGCGGGCAGGCAAAGGCGCATCGGGATATATTCCCCGGCAGCAGAAAGTCTTTTATATTTATATAAAAATAGAATAAAAAATAGTTGTAACTCAAGATGCGATTTGTTATAATGTAATATGTATATTCGCATATATATGCGTTTTTGAGGATTGCGGCGCGCTGCGGCGCCGGTAATCCTGACCACGAGAAGGAAAGGAGGCATTTTCGCGGATGAAAAAAAACATGGACCTTCTTCAGGCGGCAATGATTGTGCTTATTGTGCTTTTGGCGGTTGTTACCGGAATGACGGCTTCATATGATATGAAGCTTTTCTGGGTTGAGCTTCCTTTTGCGCTGGCCGCGGTTGTTTTCGGCATAATTCGCATTGTTTTTGCAAGAAGGGATTCCCGAAAATTCCTTGAATATGTTGCAGGAAGGCTTGGCGCGGTACGCGGCAGCGGCCTTGTAAATTTTCCCATGGCGGTGGCGGTTGTTGACGGCAACGGCTGTTTTGTTTGGTGCAACGGTCTGTTTTATGATAATGTGGTGCACAGGGACGAGGTGCTGGGTCTTTCCGCAGACGCCGTCTTTGAAGGCTTTGATATGAAAAAAGCGCTTGCTCCGGAAGGCTGTATAGTTAAATATAAAGGCGGGTGCTATGCGGTATGCGCCGTACAGTCGGGCGACAACGCGCCGGAGCGGCTTTATGCGCTTTATTTTGTCGACCGCACGGAAGAACACCGCATTACCGCCCTTTATAATGAAACGCGGCCCGTGGTTATGAGCATTGTGCTCGATAATCTTGAGGATCTTTTCGCCAACTGCCGCGACAGCGAAAAAAGCAGAATTATGGGCGAGGTAGAGGATCTTTTTGAAAATTTCGCAGAAAAGAATCATGCCCTTATCAAGCGCTGCGAAAGCTCAAAATATATTGTTGTTCTTGAACAGAAATATCTTGAAAAAATGGAGGAAGAGCGCTTCTCCATTCTCGATAAGGCAAGAAAGATACTTACAAGCGAGGGACTTCCGGTAACCCTTTCCATCGGTGTTGCCGGCGGCGATTACAGCCTTAACCGCCTTATGGAATTTTCCGGACAGGCGGTGGAAATGGCTCTTGGCCGCGGCGGCGACCAGGCGGCGGTTAAAGAAATCGGCGGATATGAGTTTTACGGCGGCTTTGCAAAGGGCGTAGAAAAGCGCACAAAGGTAAAAACCCGCGTTGTCGCGGCGGCGCTTTGCGACCTTATTGAATCAAGCGGAAACGTGCTTACCATGGGTCACCGTTTCGGCGACCTTGACTGCATCGGCGCCGCCATAGCCATGGCGGAAGCCTGCCGCGATATGGATAAGGACGCCCATGTTGTGGTCAACAAATCCACCTGCCTTGCAAAACCGCTTATTGAAAAAACCGAGCAAAGCGGAGAAAGCGACCTTTTCATTTCTCCGGAGGCTGCCATGGAGCGGGTTACGGAAGATACGCTGCTTATAATTGTTGATACGCATGTTCAAAATATTCTTGAATCAAGAGAGCTTTACGCAAAGTGCCGGAACGTAGCGGTTATAGACCACCACCGCCGCATGATGGGAAGCGTTGAAAACGCGGTGATTTTCTATCACGAGCCTTATGCCTCCTCCGCTTCCGAAATGGTGACGGAGCTGCTTCAGTATTTTGATTCCCGCTGCAAGGTGACAAAGTCAGAAGCAGAAGCCCTTCTTTCGGGCATTATGCTTGATACAAAAAGCTTTACAATGCGGGCGGGCGTGCGCACCTTTGAAGCGGCGGCTTTTCTTAAAAAGCAGGGCGCGGATACGGTTCGCGTAAAGGAACTTTTTTCCGGCAGCCTTGAAAGCTATCGCCACCGTTCCGAAATCGTTTCAAGGGCAGAGGTTTACCGCGGCTGCGCCATAAGCTTTGCAAAGGCATATGACGACGTAAGCCTTGTCGCGCCGCAGGCGGCGGACGAACTTCTTACAATAGAGGGTGTTGTTGCTTCGGTGGTTATGTTTAAAACCGCCTCCGGAGTGTCTTTCTCTGCAAGAAGCCTTGGCGGAATGAACGTTCAGATTATAATGGAAACCCTTGGGGGCGGCGGGCACCAGACCATGGCCGGCGCCCAGATGCAGGACGTAACCCCGCAGGAAGCTGCCGTTGCCCTTAAAAACGCAATTGACAAATATTTCGATGATGCCGAAGGGCACGCAGACCAGTAAGAGCGCATTTTTTTAAAAGAACGCGTCGGGGGACGCGCATAAACAGCGATAATTCCCGTTAACATATACCCCGAAAGGAGAAAAATATCATGAAAGTAATATTGCTTGAGGACATTAAAGGAACAGGAAAAAAGGGAGAGCTTATCAACGCTTCCGACGGATATGCAAGAAATTATCTTTTCCCCAAAAAGCTTGCGATGGAGGCTACGCCTCAGGCTCTTAACGAGCTTAAACAGAAAGAAGCGGCAAAGGAACGCCGCCTTGCCATTGAAAAACAGGAGGCTCTTGACGCCGCGGCAAAAATAAAGGAAAAAACGGTTAAGATTTCATCTGCGGCAGGACAGAACGGAAAGCTTTTCGGTTCTGTAACGGCTACGGATGTTGCAGAGGAGATAAAGAAGCAGTTCGGACTTGAGGTTGACAGAAGAAAAGTTTCTCTTGAAAGCGAAATCAAGTCCTTCGGCACTTATAATGCAGAGGTTAAGTTCGGAAGCGGCGTTTCCGCAAAAATCTACGTGCTTGTAGCGGAATAAACGTCCGCATATAAACAAAAACGGCAAAAACATAGGAAGTGATTTTTTGGCAAAAGAGAATGATATGCTGCTTGGCATAGAGATGCCCTATAGCCTTGAGGCGGAGCAAAGCGTTCTTGGCGCCGTGCTTGTAGAGCCGGGCTGCCTTGCGGAGCTTGTGGAGCGTCTTCGCTCCGAAAGCTTTTATCGCCCACAGCACCGCGCCCTTTTTTCTGAAATGGTGCGTATGTTTACCGCCGGCGAGCCGGTGGATTTTATCACCGTGCTTGAAGCCGCTAAGGAAGCAGAGATTTTTCCTTCCGAGCAGGAAGCAAAGGTATATCTTTCTCACCTTATGGAGATTGTTCCCTCCGTACGAAATCTTGCGGCCTATGTTGACATAATTCTTGATAAACAGCTTTTGCGAAGCCTTCTTGAAATTTCCGGCGAAATAATGTCGGAAGCGAGAGAAAGCGGAGCAGAAGGCAGGGTTCTTTTGGATGCTGCGGAGCAGCATATCTATGATTTGCGCCAAGGGCGCAGCGCCACGGGGCTTGTTCCCATAAGTGACACAATTTTAACCGCTTATGACCGCATAAACAAGCTTGCCGGACCTGACAGAGAAAAATTCCTCGGAATAAAAACCGGATACAGCGCCGTTGACAGAAAAATCGGCGGACTTAACAAGTCTGACCTTATACTTATTGCGGCCCGCCCCGGCATGGGCAAAACGAGCTTTGCCCTTAATATTGCGGTGAATGTCGCTCTTAAAAAGCGCAGGGTCGCAATATTTTCCCTTGAAATGAGCAGTGAACAGATAACCTCAAGAATTCTTTCCTGTGAAGCTTTGGTTGAAAGCAACCGTCTGCGCTCCGGCTCGCTTGAGGAGGCGGACTGGGTAAAGCTTGTGCAGACCGCCCAGGTTTTAAGCGGCGCGCAGATATTCATAGACGATACGGCGGGCATCACGGTTTCTGAAATGAAGGCAAAGCTTCGCCGCCTGCGTGATGTCGACCTTGTAATCATTGACTATTTACAGCTTATGTCTTCCGGCAAACGCACGGATAACCGTGTGCAGGAGGTTTCTGAAATGACCCGTAACCTTAAGCTTATGGCAAGGGAGCTTGACGTTCCCGTGGTCGTTCTTTCCCAGCTTTCCCGCGCGACCGAAAGCCGCACCGGCCACCGCCCGATGCTTTCGGACCTTCGTGAATCCGGCTCCATTGAGCAGGATGCCGACATTGTAATGTTCCTTTACCGCGAATCGTATTATCAGCTTCAGGAGGGTGCTCCCGCGCCGGAACAGGACACCGTTGAGTGCATTGTTTCCAAGAACCGCCACGGAGAAACCGGCACGGCCGTGCTTCTTTGGGACGGATGCCACACCAAGTTCTATACCATTGAGGAAGACAGATGAGCACGGAAGTAAACGGCGCAGGCACGCAAAGGTCTTTGCTTTTGCTTGAATTGCGGGCAAAGGAATTTATCGAAAAGGAGCATATGCTCAAAAAAGGAGATTTTGTGGTTGCCGCCGTTTCCGGCGGGTGCGATTCCACGGCGCTTTTGCATATTCTCTGCGCTTTGAGCACCGAGCTTGATCTTCATATTATGTGCGCCCATGTGAACCACAACTTAAGGGGAAAAGAAAGCGACGGGGACGAAAGCTTTGTGCTCAAAATGTGCAAAAATCTCGGCGTGCCGTGCAGGGTTCTTTCTGCACCGGTTGCGGAATATGCCGCCGAGCACCGCTTGAGCACAGAAGAAGCCGGAAGGCAGATTCGCTATGATTTTTTTGAGCACTGCGCCGAAAAATTCGGTGAAAACGCAAAAATAGCTACCGCGCACAGTCTTTCGGACTGTGCCGAAACTTTTATTTTCAACGCCGCAAGGGGTACCGGTCTTTCGGGACTTTGCGGAATTCCCAAAAAGCGAAAAAATATAATCCGACCGCTTATAGGCTTTACAAGGGCGGAACTTGAGGAGTATTGCGCGCAAAAGGGCGTCTGCTTTGTGACCGACAGCACAAATCTGACCGATGAATACGCCCGCAACAAAATCCGCCACAATGTAATTCCTACTCTGAGGGAGATAAATCCCGCTTTTGAGCGTTCGCTTTTTCATATAGAAAATTTACTTGCGGAAGCGCGCGACTTTATAAGCGATTCCGCAAAAACCGCCCTTGCCCAAGCAAGACTCGGCGGGGGATACAGCGCCAAGGCGCTTGCGGCGCTTCCCAATGCGGTGAAAAGCGCTGCCGCCGTGCTGATTTTTGAAGAATTCGGCTTTGCCGCAGATTATAACCGTGTGCGAAGCCTTTGCGAAGGCTTTTCGGGCGGCGATTTTCAGTGGGAGCTTGCAAAAAATGAATATCTTTGCAAAAAAGACGGTTCAATTTTCAAAAGAGTAAAGCTGCCGGATGCGGAAAAAATGAATGAAACACCTTTTGCGGAGGGCAGAATTACACTTTCAAACGGCGAAAATCTTTTAATAGAGCTTTTGCCGCATGAATTATTCAAAAATTCATATAAATTTAAAAAATATTCATTAAAAGACGCCTTTGATTATGATACAATACAAAACGTGGCGTTTTTTCGTTCCCGAAAAGAGGGCGACAAAGCCGACATTCACGGCGGAACAAAAACCCTTAAAAAGCTTTTTAATGAAGCAAAAATTCCACCGCATCTAAGAGACGGCGTTGCTGTTTTGGCGGATGACGCCGGCGTTCTTTGGATAGAAGGCCTTGGAGCGGCGCGCCGCGGCCGCATTACAGAAAAAACAAAAACCGTTGCGGTGGTAAAAAGGGAATCTTTACAGACATAACCGATGAAGGCTTTTTAATTATGTTATCTCATATTCTTATATGATATAAATAAAGAAAAACAAAGATTTTTATGCGGAGGAACTTTGTAAAATGAAGTACAACATGAAGGATGACATTGAGGAAATTCTGCTTTCCGAAAAAGACCTGCAGAAAGCCGTAAAGAAGCTCGGCAAACAGATAAGCGCCGATTATGAAGGAAAAAACCTTATGCTTGTTGCAGTGCTTAAAGGTTCGGTAATTTTTATGGCAGATCTTATGCGCGCAATCACCGTTCCGATTTCCATTGACTTTATGTCCGTTTCAAGCTATGGCGGCGGAGTAAAAAGCTCCGGTGTTGTCAAAATTATAAAGGATCTTGACAATGATATTTCCGGCTATGACGTGCTTATTGTGGAAGACATTCTTGATTCGGGACTTACTCTTTCATATCTTACCAATGTGCTTCGCCAAAGAAAGGTGAACTCAATAAAAATCGCAACCCTGCTTGATAAGCCGGAACGCCGCCAGGTTGACATAAAGCCGGACTATGCCTGCTTTGTGGTGCCGGATAAATTTGTTGTGGGCTACGGTCTTGATTATGACCAGAAATACCGCAACCTTCCCTATGTAGGCGTCGTAAAGCCGGAAGTCTATACAAAATAAGCTGTAAAAAAGCGCCGCTTTTCTTTTTGTGAAGCGCGCCGTTTGGCGCACCCGCGCAAAAAAGCGGTGAAAAAATATTCGCAAATTCATTTTTTCGGAGTTGATTTCTTGAACAAGAACAAAAAAACCATAAGCATAGTTTCATACATTGTCGGAATTGTTCTGCTTTTGTTTTTAACCTCGCTTCTGTTAGATATGAGCAAAGAGGAGGTCACCAAACTCAAGTATTACGAAGTTCTTGAAATGTTTGAAAACGACCAAATCGAAAGCTATACCCTCGATTTGGGAACAGGCGCTCTTGAAGCGCAGGTAAAAGACCAAAAAGAAAAGCTAAACTATACCGTGCCCAATGTCAGCGTGTTCCTTGATGATGTGGACAGAATTCTTGAAGCAAAGGGCGAAAGCGCCGCCGCGCTTAAGCCGGACTATCTGCCGATAAAGCAGACGCCCTGGTGGGTTTCAATGCTTCCGACGCTGCTGTTTATCGGCGCAATGGTGGTGTTCTGGTTCTTCATGATGCGCCAGAACGGAGGCGCGGGAAGCGCCATGACCTTCGGAAAGGCAAATTACCGCACCGGCAAGAACGAAAAGCCCACAACCTTTGCGGATGTTGCGGGCTGTAAGGAAGAAAAAGAGGAACTGGAGGAAATCGTAGATTTCCTTAAGCACCCGAATCAGTTTAACGCCCTCGGCGCAAGAATACCAAAGGGCGTGCTTCTTGTGGGTCAGCCCGGTACCGGTAAAACCCTTCTTGCAAGGGCGGTTGCCGGTGAAGCGGGCGTACCTTTCTTTTCGATTTCGGGTTCCGACTTTGTTGAAATGTTTGTCGGCGTCGGCGCTTCGCGCGTGCGCGACCTTTTCGGCGAAGCCAAAAAGAATGCTCCTTCAATAGTTTTCATTGACGAAATCGACGCAGTGGGCCGCCACCGCGGCGCGGGTCTCGGCGGCGGTCATGACGAACGCGAGCAGACCCTCAACCAGCTGCTTGTTGAAATGGACGGCTTTGGCAACAACACCGGCATCATCGTAATGGCGGCCACCAACCGCCCGGATATTCTTGACCCCGCTCTTCTTCGTCCCGGCCGTTTCGACCGCCAGATTACCATCGGCGCGCCGGATATTGAGGGTCGCGAAGCTATTCTTAAAATTCATACGAAGAATAAACCCCTCGCTCCCGATGTTGACCTTTCCGTAATTGCAAAATCCACGGCGGGCTTTACCGGCGCGGAGCTTGAGAACCTTGTGAACGAAGCCGCGCTTTTGGCGGCACGCCGCAAAAAGCGCGCCATCACCATGGCTGAAATTGAAGAGGCAACCATAAAGGTCGTTGCAGGACCCGAAAAGCGTTCTCACAAAACAAGCGAAAAAGACCGCCGCCTTACTTCCTATCACGAAGCGGGTCACGCGGTGGTAACATATTTCTGCCCCACTCAGGACCCGGTTCACGAGATTTCCACCATTCCGCGCGGCTATGCCGGCGGCTATACCATGAGCCTTCCCAGCGAGGACAGAAACTATGTGACGAAGCATTTTCTTGAAGAGGAGCTTTGCACTCTTCTCGGCGGGCGCGTTGCGGAAAAAATCGTTCTCGGCGATATTTCCACCGGCGCTTCCAACGATATTGAACGCGCCACCACCATTGCCCGCAATATGGTAATGCGCTACGGTTTCAGCGAAAAGCTCGGCCCCATGGTTTACGGAAGCGATGAAAACGAAATTTTCCTCGGCAGGGATATTTCTCAGGGCAGACATTATTCCGACGAGGTTGCTTCCGACATTGACGCGGAAATTCGTTTGTTCATAGACAACGCATATGACCGCGCCGAAGCGATTCTTACCGAACACCGCGACAAGCTTGAAGCGGTTGCGCAGGTGCTTCTTGAAAAAGAGAAGGTTACCGGCGACGAATTTGCCCGCATAATGTCCGGCAAAGTCGAAGAAAAAGCGGAGGAATCCGCACAAGCTTCCGATGATGCAAAAGAAAACGGCGAGGAAAACTCCGCCGAATAAAATAAAAAAAGCCGCCGTACGGCGGCTTTTTTTATTTTGTTTTCATTTAATGCCGCGCACGGCCTGCAATTACAGCTTATATTCGGCAGCGTTAATCATTTTGGTATCCTTAAGTTCGCCAAAAGCGCTGCCTACCACGCCCAATATGCCTTTAATGCCTTCGCCTTCCTGGGTGGATATGTTTGCCACGTCTTCGCATACAAGAGAAAGCGCGCTTTCCTGCTCCTCACAGCATGAAACATTGGCGCAATCCTCTATGGAAAGCCGCTCTGCAATAAGCTCCGGGGTAACGTCTTTTGCAATTTTAACGGTTACGCAGTCGGTAACAAAAATTCCTTCCGGGTGTGCTTCCAACAGATATTTGTCGATTTTTACGCTGATTTTGTCGGTAATCTTCGCCGCCTTTCTGTCTTTTACCACTGAAACATCGTCGCAATGCGCCTTAAGGGAATAGAAGGCCTGCTGCAAAGATTCGGCTAACGAAACCTTGCCGTCCACGTAAAGATACTCAAGCTTTGAAAGCGCATCGGCGCTTTCGGCAGAAATTTCAAGGTTGTCTGCCACGAAAAGCTTTGTGCCAAAGCGCATTACTGCGGCGTCGTTAAGCTCCAGGCTTTTGTCAACAAAGGCAGTTTTGTCGGGAACTATAATTATGTCGCAGCTTTCGTTCAGCATAGGAACTATGCCTTCGGCAAGAGATTCGGCAACGACGGCGCTTTTGGCAAAAAAGGCGGTTCCTTTTGCGGAAAGAGCGGCAGACTCAATTTCGGAATCCACAAAAATAAAACGGTTGCTCCAATAAGTGGCGGGCTTTGCCCGAAGCACAAAAAGCTTGTCGACAACAAAGTTGTTTTTCAGGATGATTGCTCCGGTCGGATATGTTTCGATTTTTCCGTTGACAGAAATTGCGCCCATGCTTGTGTCAATACTGTCCGGGCAAAGCATTTTTCCGTTTACTATAATGTGAGAGTATTTTTTAAGATTGTTTTCTCCGCCGGAAAGAACGGTTACCTTTCCGTTTATCACAAGAACCGTGCCTTCGGAAACAACGGTATCCGCCCCTATTTCAAGCTTGCCGTTCACCACCTGAAGCGGAGCTTTTTCAGGTACGCTTATTGTATCCGAAGAGTTTATATTTACGGGATATTGGGCAAGAAGCTCTTCACTTTCAGGCGTTACAAGTACGGTAGCGGAATTTATGCTTATATCCTCGTATTTTTCAAGTGTGTTTTCTGAAGGTTTTCTGGCGTCGCAAATTGCGCAGTTGATTACAAGTTTTTTCTTTTCCATCACAATATCCTCCGTAAGATTAGATTTTTTTCGGCGGCAGAACCATGCTCAGATGTATGTTCTGTTCCGGTACAATGTTAAAAATTTCGCCTATCTCGGCGGCGGAAAAGCCCTCTGCCCTGCATGTTCTGAATATGGCGAGCACTTCCTCCGGAAGGCGCACAAAAAGGCGGTTCGGAATTGTATTTTTCACGCTTATTCCTCCTGTTTCTGCAAAAGCTCCTTTCTAAGAAGCTTTTTTGCTGCGGCAAGCTTTGACCGAAGAGTGGAGGGGTTCATATCAAATATTTCTCCAAGCTCCGCGGCATTATAGTCGTCTATGTACCGCATTTTGAAAAGAGTGCGAAGTTCAGGGGGCAAAAGCATAAGAAGGGAAGCGGCCTCCGCTTCGGAAAAGGCAGGGTCGGTCTGTGCCTCGTCCGTGTCAAGAACGGAAAGCTTTTTGCTTTCCGCCGCGGCACGTCTTGCCTTGTCAATAAATATGTTCCGCGCGGTTTTATAAAGCCAGGCGCGGCAGTGAGGGCCGTCCATTTCTTCAAAAAGATAGGCGTTTTGCACCGCCCGTAAAAAACTTTCCTGAACTATGTCCTCCGCCACGGCGCGGCAGCCTTCCGTCATTCGCTCACAATAGGCGCACAGCTCCGGCCAAAGCTTTGAATAAAGCTCCTCTATGTTCATTGAAGCTGTGCCACCTTTCTTTTCAAAATGTATTCTTTAAGCGCGCTTTCACCTATATAACGAACCGCAAAGCCGAAGTGTTGAAGAAAAGTTAAAATTTTTTTCAGACGGACGCACAAAAGACGGAATCTGCTTTTTATTCGGTTAAAATATGCTTTAATTAATGGCGCTTGAAAACGGCGAAAATTTTTATCTGCATTAAATCAGACTTTCAATTCCGCTTTCACCGTAAATTTCAATGCCGTTTGCGGCAAGCAAAGCGGCGGCAACTCCGTTTCCGTCAATAAGCCTACCCGAAAAGCTTCCGTCATAGATTTTTCCAAAGCCGCAGGAGGGACTGCGCTCTTTTAAAATTGCCTTTTTGCAGCCGAAAAGCAGGGCAAGCTTAAGGGCTTCCTCCGCTCCGCGGCGATATTCGGCGGTAACGTCGGTTCCGTCGGAAGAAATAACGCGTCCTTCTCGTATTTCCGAAGGGTTCCGCGGAGTTTTAAGCCCGCCAAGCTGTTCCGGGCAGACAGGAATGAGATAATATTTTTCCATAAGCGCGGCGATGTTTTTGTTTCGTTTCTGTTCGCCGTCATAACGGCAGCAAAGCCCTATAAGGCATCCGCTTATGAGCACGGCTTCCTTTTCCATTTGAGCACGCTCCTTCTTTTGAGCACGAACGGCGTGCTCAAACATAATATTCTGCATATATGATATAGCAAAACCGTTTAAAGGTCAAGAAAGAGAACACGCCGCGCCGTAATGAATATTCGTATTGTCAAGCGGCAAAAAACGTGATAAAATAGCGGTGTAAAAGATTTTGAAAGGATGTGCCGGCGGCATGGAGGATTATTTTGAAAACGCTTTGTTCGGAACGCCGTTCACCTCGGCTGTAATTGTTGCGGCAGGTTCATCCACCCGCATGGGCGGAGAGGACAAGCAGTTCATAAGGCTTTGCGGCAAGCCGATTTTGGCGCACAGCATGACCGCGTTTCAAAATTGCCCGGTCATCGAAGAAATTGTTGTGGTAACCAAAGCAGATTCTGTCGAAGCAGTGCGCGCAATGGCGGCCGAATACGGAATCGACAAGCTGACGGCTGTAACAGAAGGCGGTGCAAGCCGTGCCGAATCGGTAAGAAACGGCGTTGCCGCGGTTTCCTGCGGCGCGGAATTTGTGGCAATTCACGACGGCGCCCGCCCCCTTGTAACGCCGGAGGATATTGCCCGCTGCGCCACGGACGCTTTTCGCTGCGGCGGCGCCGTGCTTGCAGTGCCGGTGACGGATACGGTAAAATACGGACGCAAAAACGGCTTTGTGGAGTATACTCCTGCAAGAGAAAAGCTTTTTGCGGCGCAGACGCCGCAGATTTTTGATCTTGAAATTTATCGCGCCGCTATGGAAAGAGCGTTTCGCGAGCTTTCTGACTGGACAGACGACAGCCGTGTTTTTGAAAATGACGGTCGAAGGGTATTTCTCACTCCAGGCAACCGAAAAAATATAAAAATCACCTCTCCGGAGGACGTGTTCATTGCCGAGGCATTTTTGAAGGGCGGTGAAAAGGAATGATGCGCATAGGTCACGGCTATGATGTTCACCGTTTTGCCGCCGGAAGGCGGCTTGTGCTTGGCGGGGTGGAAATTCCGTATGAAGAGGGCCTTCTTGGGCATTCGGATGCCGACGCCCTTTGCCACGCCCTTGCAGATGCGCTTTTCGGCGCGGTTTGCCTGCCGGATATAGGCAGGCATTTTCCTGATAACGACCCGCAGTATGAGGGCGCAAACAGCCTTGAGCTGCTGCGGCGCTGCTATGACGAGGTTTTAGGCACGGGTTTTGCGCTTGTTAATGCGGACTGCACAATTGTTGCCGAAAGGCCGAAGCTTGCGCCGTATATAGAAGCAATGCGGGCGTCTGTGGCCGCCGCTTTGGGAACGGATATATTAAGCGTCAATATAAAGGCAACAACAGAAGAGGGCCTTGGCATCGGCGGAGCGGGAATCGCCGTTCATGCGGTGGTACTGCTGGAGAAAATTAAATAAAAACAAAAAAGCCCCCATAGGGGGCTTTTTTTATAACAAACTTAATTTATAAATCTTGCAAGAAACTCTTTTGTTTCTTCCTTTTTGGGGTTAACAAAAATATCTTCGGGCGTACCTTCTTCACAAATTACGCCGTCCTTCATAAACACGACTCTTGTGGAAACATCTCTTGCAAAGGCCATTTCATGAGTAACCACTATCATGGTAAGACCTTCTGAAGCAAGTCGGCGCATAACCGCAAGAACCTCGCCAACCATCTGGGGGTCAAGGGCGGAGGTGGGCTCGTCAAAAAGCAGAACCTCCGGTTCCATGGCAAGCGCGCGGGCTATGGCCACGCGCTGTTTCTGTCCGCCGGAAAGCTGCCTTGGCTTTGCGCTTATATAAGGAAGCATACCGACTTTTTCAAGATAGAATTTTGCTTTTTCTTCAGCCTCTTCCTTGCTGCGGCGCAGAACCTTGCGCTGGCCGACTATACAGTTTTCAAGCACCGTAAGGTTGGCAAAAAGGTTAAAGCTCTGAAATACCATTCCCACCTTTGCGCGGTAGGAGGTCAGGGAAAAACCGCGTTCGCATATATCCTGACCGTGATAATAAATGTTGCCGGAGGAGGGCGTTTCAAGCAGGTTAATGCAGCGCAGCAAAGTTGATTTTCCGCTTCCCGAAACGCCGAGGATGCTTACAACGTCGCCTTTGCTGACGGAAAAATCAATGTCGCAAAGTACCTCATGATTGCCGAAGCTTTTGCCAAGATGGCTTACTTCCAAAATAGGTTCGCTCATTTTTCCGCCTCCTTATTATCGGGTTCTTCCGCACGCTTTTTCGGGCGGTAGCTTAAAAGACCGCTTGTATAAGCAAGGGTGTCGGTGGTGTTAAGGTCATAGCTGTCGTCGCCGTCAAGCCGGCTTTCAAGAAGGCGCAGAAGCGCCGACGAAGTTACCGTCATAACAAGATATATAAGCATTACGATGCAGGCGCTTTCAAAATATGTATAAAGGGCACCTGTGGCGCTTTTGTACTCAAAGAAAAGGTCTGTAACGGAAATTACCGAAAGAACTGCGGTATCTTTAATGTTGATGATAAAGTTGTTGCCTATCTGCGGAATAATGTTGCGGAACGCCTGCGGGAAAATAACAGAAGTCATTGTCTGGGCGTGCGTCATGCCGATGGCCTTGGCCGCTTCGGTCTGGCCGGGGTCAATGGAAAGAATTCCTCCGCGCACTGTTTCAGCCATATATGCGCCGGTGTTGATGGAAACAATCAGAAATCCGGCAAAAAGAGGGTCCATATGTATGTTGAAAAGCATTTTTGCACCGTAATAGATGAACATTGACTGAACAATCATAGGTGTGCCGCGGAAAAGCTCAACATATACCTTAAGTATTGCGTTTGCTGCGCCAAGCAAGATTTTTTTCCAAAACGGGTCGCCTTTTGACGTAGGAATGGTTTGCACCGCGCCAACCGCAAAGCCGATAAGGCAGCCGATAAGCGTGCCCACAAGCGAAATTAAAAGAGTGTTTTTAGCGCCGGAAAGAAACGCCATTCCATAGCCTTGCCAGCTTTTAGCAATGCCATTTAAAAATTCCTGCATGATTTTCTCCTAACATTAAAGCCTTGTTTTGAGCACAGCGTTAAAGCGTTGTGCTCAAAACTATTTATTATATAAGTCTGTTTTAAGTAGTTTGGCAATAAGCTTGTTAAAATAATTATTCGCTGAGCGGCTGAACGGCGATGGCTTCGTCCATCATGCGCTCATAATCTTCTGCGGTCATTCCGGAAAGAACGGCGTTGACGGCGTCAAGAAGCTCGGTGTTGCCTTTGCGGATAGAAATGCCGATGTTGATATCCTCATCGGAAACGGCAAAGTCGTCATCGCTGCCGGTGAAGTCGAGCATTGTAAGGTCGTCGTATGCCATAAGGGCGGCGGTGCCGGTGGGTTTGTCGGTTACAATGTAATCAACGGCGCCGGTTTCAAGCGCAACAAGCATTGCAGGGGCGGTCTCCTGAGCGGTAAGAATGTTTGCGTCCTTAATCTGGGGAAGGCATACATCATACCAAATGGTGTTAAGCTGAGAAGTGCAGGTACCGCCTGCAAGATCGGAAATGCCGGAAGCGGAAGCATAGGGGCTGTCCTTTTTGGTAAGGGTGACTATGGTTGCATAGTAATAGGGAAGGGAGAAATCCACCTGCTCAAGACGTTCGGCGGTAATGGACTGACCGGCTATTGCCATATCCACGTCGCCGGATTTAACAGCAAGCACAAGGGATTCCCAGTCAAGCTTTACTATTTCAAGCTCTTTGCCCATGCTTTCTGCAATAAGCTTTGCCATCATTACATCGTAACCGTAAGCATAGCTGTTGCTTCCGGAAATTTTAACCGCACCGTTGGCGTCGGTTGCCTGGCTCCAGTTATAGGGAGCGTAAGAGCATTCCATGGCAACGCGAAGTACGTTTTCGTTGTTTTCCGCTTTGCTGCAAGACGCAAAGGAAAGGCACATAACAGCTGCAAGTACAAAAGCAATAATCTTCTTCATTAAAAATTCCTTCTTTCTAAAAATAATTCAGGTTTTATTTTTGCAACAAAAAAACCATGAATACTTTCAGATGAAGACTCATGGTAACATTCCAAATAAATGTTTTGTGAAGACGGCGGCGTCCCGCCGCTTCGCTTAAACCAATGATAGCTCTCCACCGAAGTGACAGTCCGTAAGATATTCTCTCACGCCCCAGCCAATGCAGACAAAACACGGTGCCGGCAAAAGCTTCGGCAAAGCACCCTTTCACTCCGGACGGAAACCGCTTTTCCAAAATGTCCGGCGCTACTTATGAGCTTTGCGCCTCTACCATTGTTTATGGCAAAGCCAAAAACAATTTTAAGTATTCAGTTTTTTGCATAGCCATCAGCTTTTTGAATGACTATGTGAGCAAGTATAGCAAAGCACAAATAAAATGTCAACAGTTTTTTTAAAAAAATCCGCGGCAAAGAAAAAATCGCAAAATTTTCTTCACCGCGGATAATTTTTTGCAGGGCAAGCTAAACCACCGAACAAATAAACAAAAAGAATAAAAGACTTACAAAATATCAAATAAAAGAGACTGAAGAAGTAATAAAGAAAGAGATAATCGCCCTGCAAAAAGGCTTTTTTAAAGGTCTTTTTCCTTCCCGTATTTATTATACATTCTTTAAACCGCAATTCCCAGTAAAATTTTTGATGAAATGTACATTTTAATGCATAGCTTTGTTATTTTACGCAGTTGAATAATTATGTATTTAATGTTATAATACAGCAAAAAAGGATTTGTATTGGGGTGAGTGAAATGGCGCTTGAAAACCGTACTCTGCTGGTACTTAAATATCTTTGGGAAAACACAGATGAAGAACACACGGCTACCATTGCGGATTTAAGAGAATTTATAGTAAATTCCGGTCTTTCAAAGCCTGACCCGCGCCCGATAAAAAAAGATATTGAGCAACTTTGCGAGCTTGGCATTGATATTGTATGCAACCGAAGCACCCAAAACAGATATTTTGTCGCTTCGCGCAATTTTGACACCGCGGAGGTTAAGCTTCTTATTGACGCGGTACAGTCGTCGCGTTCAATTGCAAGGGACAAAAGCCGCAATCTTGTAAAAAAACTTGCTGTTTTTGTAAATCCGGGACAGAAAAACGTGCTGAAGCGTCAGCTTTATATGGACGAAAGAGTAAAGGCCGACAACGAACACATTATGATAATCGTCGATAAGATTTTTTCCGCAATAGCGGGAAAAAAGCGCATCAGCTTCCGCTATATTGAATATACAAGGGAAAAAAGAAAGGCATACCGCCACGGCGGCTATATATATGAGGTTTCTCCCTATGACATGATATGGAGCAGCGATCTTTATTATTTTACCGCTTTTGACGAAAAAGAAAAAAAGGGGAAAATTTTTCGTGCAGACAGGGTCGACACTCTTGAGATACTCAATACTCCGACAAGCAAAAAGCCGAAAGGATATAAAATTTCAGAGTACCATTCAAGAATTTTTTCCATGTATAAGGGCCCGACGTATGAGGTGACCTTAAAATGCGAAAACGCGCTTATGAACAACATAATCGACCGGTTCGGAGAAAAGGTGCATACTGAAATCCTTGATGATGAACATTT
>SFFD01000052.1 GCA_004556975.1 Oscillospiraceae bacterium
AATAATTATGGTCTGGTTTTTCATTTCTTCCTCCGCTGCGCTAAAAAACGCAATATTATTACATAATAATTATAGCTTTACACATATGCGCTGTCAAGCAGGGCTTTGGCAGCTTTTTTATTTTGCAAAGTTGCTTTGTGCAAAGCTGCGAAATATAAGATATATAAGTGCCTTTTCAAAAAGCGGAAAACTTTAATAAATACAAAATTTGCGCAACAAAAATATCCCGCCGTTCCGGCGGGATATTTTTCATTAAAAAAGAAATAGAAAAGAGAAGGAAAATATGAAAATGAAATCTAAATATGCAGTGACCGAAAATTATGGCGCGGCTATGGAAAAAATATAAACAAACTATAAAAATGCAGCCCGTTTAGACATATTGTAAAATCCCAAACAGCAAAACGAAAGGGCAATATCACCGCGCGTTATATTCTTTCTTCAAGCCAGTTCAGAATATATTTATAAACCTCGGCGTTTTCACGCTCGTTAAGAATTTCGTGGCGCAGACCGTCATAAAGCTTTAAGGTCAAATCTTTTACGCCGGCTTTTTTGAAAGTATTATACGCCGCTGTGGCGCCCTTTGTGCCGCCCACCGGGTCATCCGCGCCGGAAATGAAGAGCACCGGCTTTGTAACGTCCATTTTGTTGACGTTTTCCTGTTTGCCCACAAAGCGGATTCCGCCCAGCATATCATAGAAAAGGCCGACGGTGGCGTCCTCTCCGCAAAGGGGATCCGCAATATAGCGGTCGACGTTGTCGGGATTGGCGGAAAGCCAGTCAAAATCGGTGCGTTTCGGTTCAAAGGGCTTGTTATAGCTTCCGAAAGCCAGATTGTTCACGGTTTTGCTTGTGGTGCCAAAGCCCTGCTTCTTTCCGATATGCTTTGCCACCATGCACCCTGCGCCGGTGAGCAGCGCGCCCTGTTGACCGGTGCCCATAATGATTGCTCCGTCCACGTCGCCGGGGTAGCGGATAAGATAGGTGCGCACGATGAAGGAACCCATGCTGTGACCCATAATGAAATAGGGAACATTCGGGAATTTCTCTTTGCCGAGGGCGCGCAGGCGCGCAATGTCGTCCACAACGTGGCGCCAGCCGTCGCTTTCGCCGAAGAAAATGCGCGGAGCGCCTTCCGCGACGGATTTTCCGTGACCGAGGTGGTCGCCGCCGATTACGGAAAAGCCGTGCTTTGTAAGGAATTCGGCAAAAGGCGCGTAGCGCCCGACATATTCTGAAACGCCGTGAGAAATCTGTAAAACCGCCTTTATTTCACCCTCGGGAAGCCACTGTTCCACATGGATTTGGGTTTTTCCGTCACTGGACGGGAAGTAAAATTCGCTGTGAGCCGACATTTTGTATTTCTCCTTTGCATACGGCTTGCAAACGCCGCTTTATATTGGTATACTTTTAATAAAGGGGAGGAGCCCCATTCGTATAAAAACATTATACCACATATTTGTGATAAAAGACAGGGGGAGAGCAGCTTTGAGCGAATTTGTGCTTGCGCTGGATCAGGGAACCACCAGTTCACGCGCCATAGTTTTTAACAAAGCGGGAGAAATCGTTTCCGTCGGGCAATATCCTTATGAGCAGATATATCCCCAGCCGGGCTGGGTTGAGCACGACCCGGAGGCGATTTGGGAAACGGAGCGCCACGCGGCGGCAACCGCCGTCGCCGAGGCGGGGGTGCCCATCGCGGCAATCGGCATAACCAACCAAAGAGAAACGACCATCGTTTGGGAAAAATCCACCGGACGGCCTATTTATAACGCCATTGTGTGGCAGTGCCGCCGCACTGCGGAAATATGCGATTCCATCGCAAGCGACGAAGTATGCGAAGCCATTACCCTTAAAACCGGGCTGAAGCTTGACGCATATTTTTCCGGCACGAAAATCAAATGGATTCTTGACAACGTGCCCGGCGCGCGGGAGCGCGCAGAGCGCGGCGAGCTGCTTTTCGGAACGGTGGAAACCTGGCTTATCTGGAAGCTGACTGCGGGCAGGGTGCATGTTACCGACGTTTCAAATGCTTCCCGCACGATGCTTTTCAATATTCATACCATGGACTGGGATAAAGAGCTTTGCGAATTGCTTGGCGTGCCCATGTGCATGCTGCCGAAACCGGTGGAAAATTCCGCCCTTTACGGATATGTCGCCGAGGGCATAGAGGGGCTTGAAAGCCTTGCGGGAGTGCCTATCTGCGGCGCGGCGGGCGACCAGCAGGCGGCGCTTTTCGGTCAGGGCTGCTTTGAACCCGGCGACGCGAAGAACACCTATGGCACGGGCTGCTTTACTCTTATGAATGTGGGCGGTTTTCCGGCGCGTTCATCTTCAGGTCTTGTTACCACGGTTGCGTGGAGCATCGGCGGAAAGACTACATATGCGCTGGAAGGCAGCGTTTTTAACGGCGGAAGCACAATTCAGTGGCTGCGCGATGGTCTTGGCATAATTTCCGCCGCGCCGGAGGTAAACCCCCTTGCGGAATCCGTGCCGGATTCCGGCGGGGTTGTGCTTATTCCTGCGTTCACGGGTCTTGGCGCGCCCCACTGGGATATGTACGCCAGGGGCACGGTTTTGGGAATAACCCGTGGCACAACAAAGGCGCATATTGCGCGCGCCGCCCTGGAGGGCATAGCCTTTCAGGTTACGGATATGATGCGCGCCATGAAAAAAGACGCCGGATGTAAGATTTCGGTTCTTCATGTGGACGGCGGCGCATCCGTAAGCAACATTATGATGCAGATTCAGTCCGACCTTTTAAGGATTCCCGTGGAGCGCCCGCAGGTTGTTGAGACGACGGCCTTCGGCGCGGCGGCTCTTGCCGGACTTTATGCCGGGGTGTGGAAGGACCTTTCTGAAATTGCCGCCGCAAGAAAAAGCGAGCGCGTGTTCACTCCCCAAAGACCGGAAGAGGAATGTGAGAAGGAATATGAGCGCTGGCTTCGCGCCGTTGAAAGAGCAAAAGACTGGGCGGAAAAATAAAACAACAAAGGTGTCTATTTATAGGCACCTTTTTTTGAGCACAAAAGCACATTGGGAACGTGCAAAATTAAAAAGCCCCGTGCTCATTTGAGCACGGGGCTTCCTCATAATATTAAATATAATCCGAAACATAGGGAATGCTGTGGAAAAGAATATCATCAAGGGTTTCGGCGGCCCTGCGGGTGCAGTCTATGCGGTCCATTTCATAAAGCTTTTCTGCGGTTTTATAGCCCATGAGCATGGTGGTAAGAGTGCCGATGCTCATTTTCATCGTAAAATCCGGAGAAGCGCTTGTCATTTCGCATTTGCCGTCGGCAAAGCGAACGGTAAAGCGGCCGTTGTTCCAAGGAAGAAGCCCGTCGTCAATATCAAAACGAAAAACCGCCGGCGCCTCGTTCGGCTCGCAGCTGTATTGTTCAAAGAAAAGCGGAATATCGACTATTCTGCCCATGACATAGGGGCGTATGGTTTCCTTTATGTCGCTGTCGTCAAGCTCAAAGGCAATGGGTTCGCTGTAGTAGTTGTTTCCGCGTACCTCGTCAATCATGGAATCGTGGGCATATATATATTCCCAAAGGCCAAGCTGTGCTTCACGGTTCAAAAAAATCATTTCTTTTATGTGCATAACGTCGGAGCTTATCAGATATACCATATAGCCATAGGGCACGCCCTTTGCGGAGTAGTAAATGGCAACGTTTGTGTCATCCTCATCCCAGCGCCAATATTCCTCCCAGGCAAGGTTGTTGCGGAAAAGACAGCCGTGGGTTCGCCTTGCAAATTTTGTATGAAGCTCTTTAAACTGTTTATCGTCCCAGTCCACCCTGCGGACATAGCCGGGCTCTTTTATTTTTCGCGGAATTTGGGTGTCTTTGACGGTATAGGTCATTTTGTTTGAAATAATTTCCCACCCAAGCTTTCTGTAAAGAGGAATGGAATAGGGATAAAGCAGGGCAAAGGAACGCTTTGCATCCTTCATTCGGGTAAGGCTTTGAACCATAAGGCGTTTCATAATTCCGCGTCCGGTATATTCCGGATAGGTGCAGACGCTGGTGACAAAGCCCACGGCGTACTTTGCGCCATAGATGTTCATATCAAGGGGATATGATGCGAACTGTGCCACAAGGTCGTCGCCGGAAAAGCAGCCGAGAACATCCGCACGTTCAATTACCGGGAATTTTGACTGTTTGATTTCATCGTCCTTCCAACCGGTTTCGGAAAGCTCCTGCTCCGTTACCTGAAAGGAATAGCGAAGCAGGGCGTTATACTGCTCGACATCCGCTGTCACAAGAGGGCGAATTACCAGATTATCATCTTTTTTATTCATAATTTACCTCTTTTTATCTTTTAAGGGCATTTTTACGCCGGAGCGGGATTCCCGCTCCGGCAGAATTTTTGTTATACGCTGAAAAGCAGGTCGCGATAGGTGGGGAAGGGCCAATATTCCGCGGCGACGGTGTTTTCAAGTTCGTCGGCGACGGCGCGAAGCGCGCTCATGGAGGAATGAAGCTCGTCGCAGACAAAGCGGGCTTTGGGAATAAGCTCCTTGATGGTGTCCGCCTTTTCGCGCAGGGTTTCGGTATTCTTTATTCGGGCGAAAAGCTCGGTGCAAAGGGAATCGACTTTTTTAAGCAGGTCAATTTCAGCGCTGTTTTCAACGGAAATGCCCACAGATTTCTTTGCTTCGGCGGTTTCGGCAAGAGAACGCTCATATGCAAGGCAGGCGGGCAGAATATCTTTTTTTGCCATATCAAGCATGGTGGCTGCCTCAATCATAATAACCTTGTTATAGTTGTCAAGCAGAATATCCTGACGAGAACGAATCTCGCTTTCGGTAAAAATTTTGTGCCGTTTAAAAAGCTCGATATTCTTTTTGTCGGAAAAATGGGGGAGTGCATCCGCAGTGGTGGCAAGGTCAAGCAAACCCCGGCGTTTTGCTTCCGTAACCCATTCCGCCGTATAGTTATCGCCGTTGAAAATTATGCGGCGGTGCTCTTTGACGGTTTCCGCAAGCAGGGCGTCAAGCTCCTTATCAAAATCCTCCGCCTTTTCAAGTCTGTCGGCGAACTGCATAAGGGAATCCGCAACCATGGTGTTGAGCATGATGTTGGGTCCGGCGATGGAAAGGCTGGAGCCGGGCATACGGAACTCAAACTTGTTGCCGGTAAAGGCAAAGGGCGAGGTGCGGTTGCGGTCGGTTTTGTCTTTCCAAAATTCCGGCACGGCGGCAACGCCGGTATCCATACGGCTTCCGTCATTATGTACGGCGTTGTGCCCTTCGGCAATGGATTCAAGAATTCTTGTTATATCCTCGCCGAGGAACATAGATATAATTGCGGGCGGAGCTTCAGCACCGCCAAGGCGGCGGTCGTTGCCCGCGGTGGAAACGGAAATTCGCAGCAAATCCTGGTGCTCATCCACCGCTTTGATTACGGCGCACATAAAGAGAAGGAACTGCTTGTTGCTTTCGGGCTCTCTTCCGGGTTTAAGCAGATTTTTGCCGGTATCGGTGGAAAGCGCCCAGTTGTTATGCTTTCCGCTTCCGTTGACTCCGCGGAAAGGCTTTTCATGAAGAAGGCAGGCAAGACCGTGGCGTTCAGCCACCTTCTTCATAATTTCCATTGTAAGCTGGTTGTGGTCGGTGGCAAGGTTGACGTTGCTGTACCCGGGAGCAAGCTCGTGCTGACCTGGGGCAACCTCGTTGTGCTTTGTTTTGGCATAAACGCCAAGCTTCCAAAGCTCCGTATCAAGATCGTGCATAAATTCGGAAACCCGCGGGCGCAGGGCGCCGAAATAGTGATCCTCCATTTCCTGACCCTTTGGCGGCTTTGAACCGAAAAGGGTGCGGCCGGTTATTACAAGATCCTCGCGCTTTTCAAAACGGGCGCGGTCGATAAGAAAATATTCCTGCTCCGCGCCGGCAGTTACAAAAACGCGCTTTGTCTCGGTATCTCCGAAAAGGCGAAGAATTCGCAGAGACTGTTTGCACACCGCTTCGGTGGAGCGCATAAGCGGGGTTTTTTTATCAAGCACTTCGCCGCCGTAGGAACAGAAAACCGTGGGAATACAAAGAGAACCGTCCTTTACAAACGCATAGGAGGTGGGGTCCCATGCGGTATAGCCGCGCGCTTCAAAGGTTGCGCGCAGACCGCCGGAAGGAAAGCTTGAAGCGTCCGGTTCGCCCTTGATAAGCTTCTTTCCGGAAAACTCCATTACAACGCCGCCATCCCTTGTGGGAGTAAGAAAGCTGTCGTGCTTTTCGGCGGTTATGCCGGTCATGGGCTGGAACCAGTGGGTATAATGGGTGGCGCCTTTTTCAATGGCCCACTCCTTCATTGCCTCCGCAACGGCGTCGGCAACATCCTTTTCCATTTCTCCGCCGTTTTCGATAATGTCGATAAGCCGTTCGTAAACGTCGGAAGAGAGGCGCTGTCGCATGACCTCCCTGTTAAAAACCATGCTGCCGAAGATCTTCGGGATATCTGTCATACAATAACACCTCTTTCTTATAAAATATATCTTATAGTAACATCAGCGGACTGACCTGTCAAGGAACGAAATGAATTTTTATGCAAAATAACGGTATTTTGAATGTAAGAAAGCGCAAAACAAAAAAAGCGCAGCCAGGGTAGCAGCGCATAAGACAGGTTTATAGCTTTAGAGAGAACAGCGTGGCGGAAGTCACGCTGTTCTGCTTTTTGATGCGTGAGTGAGTATTTCGGC
>SFFD01000016.1 GCA_004556975.1 Oscillospiraceae bacterium
TAATATAATCTGCATTAACTGTTTTTAATACAGTGCGCAATATCTTTATACCATATTACATTATATAAGTAAAGCAAAATCTGTCATAATAAAAGTACGGATATTGCATACTTTTATTTTTTTTGCAAAACCGTATATATTTTTTATGTATGCAAAACAAAAAGCCGCTTTATTTAAAAGCGGCTTTTTGCTTTTGTCAAAAGACATTATTTCATAGTGTTTTCGTAGGACTCGATCATTTTCTTGACCATCTGGCCGCCGATGGAGCCTGCCTGACGAGAAGTAAGATCGCCGTTGTAACCGTTTTTAAGGTTAACGCCTACTTCGTTTGCAGCTTCCTGCTTGAATCTTTCAAGAGCTTCTTTAGCCTGCTTATTGGACATTGATTCTACACTCCTTTTTTCATTTTGCGTTTGCAACATTATTTTGGCTTTAAGGTTCAAAATTATCAGTGGTAATTAAAGCAAATAAAGGACGGATAAATTTTCCGAAAAGCACAGTACTCAAAAAACATAAAAAACCGTTTGCGGCAAAGGAACATTTTTCCGGTAGATTTATGCCGCTTTGAAGTTTATAATCAAATTAAAATATAACCCGAAAGGAAGCGCATTAAAAATGTATGCCGCCTGTTTTGAAGCAAAGGAAGAACCGGACAGAAATTATGACATAAACTATTTTGTCTATGAAAATAATGAAGAATATTTTATTGAAACCTACATATCGGGAAAAAGTGACGTCAGCACCGCATATTTGGGAAAATGCGGTGCCGAAAGGGCAGAAGCCATAGCAATGCGTTTTGCGAAAGGAGCTTTGCGCCCGGTTCATCTTGAAGATGCACTTTGCGATATTGCATTTTAAGTTAACAAATACGCCCCTTTATCATAAAATATATTGAGTGTGCCTGTTTTAAAGGCAAAGCAGGCGCAGTTATCATATATGATAGGGGGATATTTATGGCAGAACAAAATGCAATTAACAATACTGCCGGATTTAAAGAGGCAGTATGTATTGATGCAGGAAGAGTATATGACTCTTGCAGCGACAAGGACTGTCTTGAGGATCTTAGGGTGTATTTTACTGCGGCAGATCAGGCAAAAATTGACCGTGCGCTTACCGTAAAGGCAAAAAGCGTCGAAGTACTTAACGTCAGTCTTGAGGTCGAGCCCATTCCGTTCAACCGCGGGTTTTATTCCGTAGACATGACTTTCTATTTTCTGATAAACCTTTCCGCATACTATACTCCGGTTTCCACTGCGGATAATATTTGCGGCGTTGCATTTTTCTCCAAAAAGGTAATACTTTACGGCAGCGAAGGCAATGTAAAGGTCTTTAATTCAGAAACCTGCGGGTCAGCCGGAAAGACAACGGATACTCCTCGCGCTGTAGTTCAGGTTGTTTCGCCCATTGTACTTAACAGCCGCGTTACGGATAATAACTGCTGCGATTGCTGCGAATGCTGCGAGCTGACTCTTCCCGCATGCGTTTCCAGCCTTTTTGAAGGTGACTTCGTCACTTCCTGCAACAGAAAAGTGCTTGTAACCCTTGGGCTTTTCACAATAGTGCAGCTTGAACGCAGGGTACAAATGCTTATTCCCGCATACGATTTCTGCATTCCCGGCAAGGAGTGCGTAACCACTACCGACGATCCCTGCGAGGTATTTAAGCATATCAAATTCCCGACCAGCGAGTTCTTTCCGCCGCACCTTGAAAATAACTGCCCGGGAACCTGCTCCTGCGAAACAGTAAATTAAAAAGCAAATCAATGCGGCTCTGCAGAGAGCGACAAAAAAGCCCGGTTCATCCGAACCGGGCTTTTTGCCTTGTAAAATTTATTTGTACAAATCTTTTTCGGTAAAGGCATAAGGAAGAATATCGTCAAGAGAGTATTCTTTTATTTCTTCGGTATTCTTTGCAATATATATTTTAAAATCGCGGGAACAAAATTCCGCAATTACCTGGCGGCAAACGCCGCACGGAAAACAAAAATCGACAGGGGGCGCTTCGGAAGGACCGCCGACAACGGCAATAGCGGAAAATTCACGTTCGCCTTCGCTTACAGCCTTAAAAAATGCGGTGCGTTCGGCGCAGTTGGTGGGGGTATACGATGCGCTTTCAATATTGCATCCGCGAAAAATTTTTCCGCTTTTGCAAAGAAGCGCGGCGCCTACGCTAAAATGTGAATATGGGGTATAGGCAAATTCCCTTGCAGCAAGCGCTTCTTTAACAAGCTCTTTTTTGTCCATGGAAATTCCTCCTTCATCTTTTCTGTAATACAATGCTATCATATATTTCAGGGGCAGTCAAGGCGAATAAACCCGACGGATAAAATTATGCGCAAAAAGCGCTCCGCAGAAGCGGAGCGCCGTCGAATTACTTGACAATTTTTCTTGCCTCAAGATAATAACGTTTTTCATAAGGATGTCCCATAGAAAAGCTTTTGCGCACAAATTCACGCCCGGTGCGAACCATTTCGTAAACGCTGTCGCGGTCAAAACTGCGATAGGTAAAAGCTATGCAGCCTTCTGCTTTGCCAAGACGCTCACAGGTGTCAGCGTCATGAACGTACTCAAGCGAAGCTTCCGGATGGTTCGCAAGATACTTATCAAGTATGGGCTGAAGTTCCTGTAAAGAGGGCAAAGCGGAAAGAGAAACGCCCATTTCGGCAAGAGCGGCGCTTCGGTCGGAAACGCCGGAAAGAAGCCGGTTCATGCACTCATAGGGCATGGCGGGGTCATACAGGTTGATTATCTCTGCAAGACAATAGCGCGCAGGGTGATTTTTCTGTTCTTCGGAAGAAAGGGTCTGCTTGATTTCGTTCCAATAGCATTTTGCCGTAGCCATGGAGTGATTGCCGTCTCCTACGGCAAAAGAAAACGTGCTTCCGTTTTCAATAAAGAGTTCATCAAGAATATCCGCAACCTTTTGCAGCATTTCAGGGGTCTTAACTTTCGCGCCTTCAAGGTGGCCGCCGCCTTCCATAAGGTCAAAGTCATATACCTTTTCCATGTGCTCATATTCGCTGTCGAGCATGCTCATAAGCTTGTTGTTCCGGTCAATGACAAGCATAAGAATGTGCGGAAGTTCAAGCGCAGCCTTTCGGCGGATTTCAACCCTGGGTTTTACCCTTGTAATGTCCGTCATCTCGGTCACTTTTATTAGATTTTCGTGGCCGGGCTCAAACTCATATTGCTCCATATCAAATGCGGCTATAAGTCCGCGGCGGGTGCCGTCCGGAGTCTTTCTACGTGTAAAAATCATTGCTTCACCCATGTCGCAAAGTGTACCGTCGGAAAGATATTTCTTCATTGCTTCGTCGCGCGCGGCATAGTCGCGGTCGCCTTCAAGAAGCCACGCCTCGGGAAGAATCATGTTTAGTGCGGAGGGCGAATCGCCAACATATTCCTTTACGCTCTGCCAATATTCAGGCTGTGCGGCATATTGGTCACAGGCAAGAACGGCATATTTTGAATAATCAATATTTTTGTTCGGCAAAAGAACATTTGGAACGAAGACGCCAAGCTTTGCAAGTTTTTCTTTATAGTTCATAGGTTTACCTCCGATTTACACGTAAAGCGCTATGAAAGCTATAATAAGCTTTTTTCTTATAAAAAACAAGCGAAGCTTCAGCTTTTTGTAACAATTTATAAAAGAATGCTGTTTCAATGCTTTAAATTGATGAATATAACGAGAAATAACCGCAAATAAAATATTTACATATTGACCGGGGTGCGTTAAAATATAAAATATGATAGAATATTATAAAGCGGTGACAGCAATGGATAAAGGTAAAATTAAAAGGATAGGCGTGCTTACTTCCGGCGGCGATGCACCGGGAATGAACGCCGCGGTGCGCTCCGTTGTGCGTTCAGCCTCCAGCTTAGGAATAGAGTGCCTCGGAATCCGCCGCGGATACAACGGCCTTATTTCCGGCGACATTGAAAAGCTTGGCCCGGAAAGTGTTTCACGCATAATAAACCGTGGCGGAACGGTGCTTTATACCGCGCGCAGCGAAGAATTCCGCACAGAGCAGGGAAGAAAAAAAGCCTCGGAGGTTTGCAGGCTTTTCGGAATAGACGGTCTTGTGGCTATAGGCGGCGACGGAACCTTCCGCGGACTTTTGGAATTTTCCAAATACGGAATTGCCACTGTTGGCGTTCCGGCAACAATAGACAACGACATTGCCTGCACAGATTATACCATAGGGTTTGATACGGCTGCGAACACCGCAATTGAGGCGGTGGACCGTCTGCGCGACACAATGCAGTCGCACGAAAGGTGCTCTGTTGTTGAGGTTATGGGAAGAAACGCGGGTCACCTTGCACTTTATGTGGGCTTGGCTTCCGGCGCAACGGCAGTGCTTGTTCCGGAAAAGCCGTTTGATTTTGAACGCGATGTTGCAGAACGCATCAGAATTGCAAGAATAAACGGAAAAACTCATTTTATGATAATTGTTGCAGAGGGCGCCGGAAGCGCCATGACAATAGGCGACAAAATCCACGAGGAACTTGGAGTTGATACCCGGGTGACCATTCTTGGACATATACAGCGCGGCGGGGCGCCCTCCGCAAGGGATAGGGTTACCGCGACAAGTATGGGCTTTCATGCGGTGAACATACTCGTAAAAGGCAGTACGAACAGAGTCGTTTGCGAACGCGCGGGAAAGACTTCTGACATTGATATAGCCGAAGCTCTTTCTATGAAAAAGGGACTTGATGAGGACGAATACTCCGTTCTTGAAGCAGTAACGGGCATCGGCGAATAAAATTCCGCGTTTGCTATTGTAACATGAAAAGAAAAGTGTTAAAATAAAAAACCGTGTGCAAAACCAAAGGGGGTTAAGCTTTGCCGCAGATATATTATTGCGAGACGGACGAGCTTCGTGGGTTTTGGCAGCAGGGAATGGCTCTTGTTACGGAAAAAAGAAGGGAAAAAGCACAGCGGCTTATTAAAGAAGAAGACAGACTTGCTTCTTTGGGAACGGGACTTTTGCTTAAGTGCGTGCTCAACATATCATCTGATAAGGACATAAAATACAATGAGCACGGAAAACCGTATTTTGAGCACGGAAAATATTTCAGCGTTTCTCACAGCGGCAACATAGCCGTGCTCGCTGTTTCGGATGATGAAATAGGTATTGATATTGAAAGACTGCGAAAGCCGAATGAACGCATAATCCGCCGCTGCTTTACCGAAGCGGAAGCGGAATTTGCTGAAAAATCAAATCAAAACTTTACCCGGATTTGGACTGAAAAAGAGGCGGTGCTCAAGCTTTTGGGAAAGGGTCTTGCCTTTCCCCCGAAAAGTTTCAGCCTTATTCCCGGGCAGGAAAAATACGATGTTTTGGATATAAGGTTCGGAATTTTTTGCACGGAGATAAATAAAATGCCGCTTTCGGCGGCTTTTTGCGGAAGCAATTCCGCATTCGTAATAAGAAAGCTTTCCGCAGTTGAAATGCTGGAAATATGAAAGGATAAAAATGAATCAGGAACGGAATTTTTTGCGGGTAGTTGTTACAAAAAAAGGCGAAGCATGGGTGCAGGACGGCCACCCCTGGATATATGACGCCGAGGTTATTTCAGCACCGGAAGAATATGAAAACGGAACCCTTGTTGATGCGGTTACCGAAAAAGGAAAATATCTCGGAACGGGTTTTATAAGCCGAAACAGTAAAATAAGAGTGCGCCTTATTTCGCGCAACGCCAACGACAAATTTGATGCGGATTTCTTTCGCCGCCGGATAAAATACGCATGGGATTACCGCAAAACCGTTATGGGCGATGATGTTGAATGCTGCCGTGTGATTTTCGGCGAAGCGGACGGTTTTCCCGGGCTTACGGTTGACCGTTTCGGCGAAGTGCTTGTTACCCAGTCGCTTTCGGTTGGCATTGAAAAATATAAAGATATAATTTTCCCGCTTATTTATGACGTTCTTACCGAAGACGGCCAAAAAATAAGCGGAATTTATGAGCGCAATGATGTTGCAATCCGCAATCTTGAGGGTCTTGAGGAAAACAAGGGCTGGTACCCGCTTTCGGGTGTGCAGCACCCGGATTCCACCGAGACCGCAATAACCGAAAACGGAATAAAATATTCCGTCGACTTTGAAAACGGTCAGAAAACCGGATTTTTTCTTGACCAGAAATATAACCGTCTTGCCATTTCAAAAATTGCAAAGGGAAAACGAGTTCTCGACTGCTTCACCCACACCGGCTCTTTTGCGCTGAATGCCGCCAAAGGCGGCGCGGAGCATGTCTGCGCCGTAGATATTTCAGAATCCGCAATTGAAATGGCAAAGCGCAATGCGCAGGCAAACGGTCTTTATGAAAAAATGTCCTTCAGGGTGGAGGACGTGTTTGATTTGTTCCCAAAGCTGGAAGCAGAGCACGAAAAATTTGATTTTATCATACTCGACCCGCCCGCATTCACGAAATCGAGAAAGACCGTGGAGAGCGCCGCAAGGGGGTACAAGGAGATAAATCTCCGCGCCATGAAAGCGCTTCCCCGGGGAGGATATTTGGCTACCTGCTCCTGTTCGCACTTTATGACGGACGATTTGTTCGTAAAAATGCTGCGCTCCGCCGCAAAGGACGCCTGCGTGGAGCTTCGTCAGATAGAAGCCCGTCAGCAGTCGCCGGATCATCCCATGCTGTGGAATGTTCCGGAAACGGATTATCTCAAATTTTATATATTCCAAGTGATATGAGGAAAAGAAAATGAAGCTTAAAAAACCGGATAAAAAATGGTGGATAGATTTTGGGCTGCTTACCCTCGCCTCGGAGCTTTTGGCGGTGGGCACATGGCTCTTTAAGTACCCGAACAACTTTACATTCGGCGGCGTTACGGGTATTTCGATAGTGGTGAGCAGGATTATCCCCTATGCGATTTCCGCAAGTACCATAAACCTGATAATAAACGTAATTCTCATGGTAGTGGGAATTGTGGTGCTCGGAAGCGCCTTTGCGGGGAAAACCATGTATGTAACCGTCCTTTCAACGGTGAGCATATCCCTGCTTGACAAGTTAATTCCCATAACCGAGCCTATGACAAGTCAGCCGGTGCTCGAATTTATCTTCGCCGTGGGCGTGCCGGGCATAGCTTCCGCAATTCTTTTCAATATGGACGCTTCCAGCGGCGGAACGGACATAATCGCCATGATTTTGCAAAAGTACACCACCCTTGAAATCGGAGCCGCAATTTTCGTAGCCGACCTTTTGATTTCCGCAAGCGCATTCCTCGCCTTTGACTTCCAGACGGGACTTTTCTCCATTCTCGGTCTGTTTGCGAAAACGCTTGTTATAGACAGCTCCATCGAAAACTTCAACCTTTGCAAATATTTTACCGTAATCACCGTGAACCCCAAACCGATTTGCGATTTTATCCATCACGAGCTTGGAAGAAGCGCAACTATATATAAGGCAGAAGGAGCATATTCCCATACCGAAAGAAGCGTAATTCTTACAGTTATGAAGCGCAGTCAGGCAGTGCGCCTGCGCCGCTTTGTAAGGGATGTTGATCCGCACGCATTCATTATGATAACGAACAGCAGCGAGATTATAGGCAAAGGCTTCCGCGGGTTTAACTGAATATATAAAAAAATAAGGACCTGCCGTAAACGCCGCAGGTCCTTTTGTATTTTTTACACATTTCCGCCGCCAAGGCCGAAACTTATGGAAAGAGCCTCATCAATTTTTCCCATGGAACCGTCGTCAAGGCGGCCCATGTGCTCTTTAAGCCGCTGTTTATCTATAGTGCGTATTTGTTCGAGCAGCACTATGGAATCTTTTGCAAGTCCGCAGCTTTGGGAAGAAAGCTCGATGTGAGTCGGAAGGTGGCTTTTGTCTTTTTGGCTTGTTATTGCCGCGGCAATAACGGTCGGGCTGTATTTGTTGCCAATATCGTTTTGTACAATAAGAACGGGGCGCACGCCGCCCTGTTCCGAGCCGACAACTGGACTTAAGTCGGCATAAAAAATGTCTCCTCTTTTTACGGTCATTATTCTCACGCTCCGTATTTTTGATACAGAGATATTATTACCGCGAAAATGCTTTGTTAAACATATCGCATTATTATACTATTGCCAAAATCGAACCTTCGTGATAATATATTATATGTGTAAGCGTGCGCGCAAAAAAGCGGGCGCTTTCTTCTCAAATTATTTGTAAAGGAATTTCCTATGTCTGAATTTGATTATACGGGTGCTGTGCGCGCCATTTTGGAACAGCGGTCCGGAGCGCACAATGCATTTGTTCATACCTATGGCTGCCAGCAAAATTTTGCCGACAGCGAAAAGCTTGAAGGAATCCTTGAGCAGATGGGCTATACCGTAACCAATACTGCCGAGGGTGCGGAATTTGTTATTTTCAATACCTGCGCCATCCGCGAAAACGCAGAACAGCGCGTTTTCGGCAATGTGGGCATTCTAAAGAAAGCCCATAACGAAAATCCGGATATGATAATTGCGGTTTGCGGCTGTATGGTTCAGCAGGAGCATATTGCTAAAAAGTTCCGCCAAAGCTATCCCTTTGTGGACATTGTTTTCGGCACTCACGCCGCGCCCCGCCTGCCGGAGCTTGTTTATAAGTACCTCACCAAGAAAAAACGCCTTTTCGATATAGGCGAGGGCGAGGGCTGTATGGCGGAGTATCTTCCGGTGCACAGGGACGGTTTGCTTAAAGCAAATCTGCCTATAATGCACGGGTGCGACAATTTTTGCACATACTGCGTTGTGCCACTTGTTCGCGGCAGGGAAAAAAGCCGCCTTCCGGAAAACATAATTGCCGAAGCAAAAGAAATTGTAGCGGCGGGTTATAAAGAAATAACTCTTCTCGGGCAGAATGTAAATTCTTATGGCAAGGGACTCGAAAATCCCATCAGCTTTGCACAGCTTTTGCGTATGGTAAACGATATTCCGGGCGATTTCAGAATAAAATTCATGACTTCGCACCCAAAGGATTGCACAAGAGAATTGCTGGAAGCAATCCGCGACTGCGAAAAAGTCTGCAAATATATTCATCTTCCGGTGCAAAGCGGCTCTGACGAAGTGCTTCGCCGCATGAACCGCCGGTATACCGCAGAGCATTATATGGAGCTGCTTGATATGGCGCGGGCGATAGTTCCCGGAATTACTGTGACAAGCGACATAATCGTCGGTTTTCCGGGAGAAACGGAAGAGGACTTTGAAGCGACTATGGAGCTTTCGCGCAGGGCGCGCTGGCTTATGACATACAGCTTTATTTATTCAAAGCGCGAAGGCACCAAGGCTGCCGTTATGGAAGATCAGATTCCGCCGGAGGTTTCTTCTGAACGTTTTCAGCGTCTGCTTGATCTTCAGACACAAATCAGCCATGAAATAAACAATTCTTATGTTGGCAAAACTACTACTGTACTTTTTGATGACGAATGCGATGCCGGGGAAGGCTATATCAGCGGAAGAAGCTTTGAAAATCTGGTTGTGCGTGTTCCGCGTGACCAGGCACCGGCAGGCTTTGCAAAAGTATATTTGAAAAAATCGCTCGGATGGGCGCTTGACGGAGAAATTATTAAAACGGAGGAATAAAAAATGGATATTATCGAAATGACAAGAGAGCTTGCAAAAAAGCTTCAGCAAGAGGAAGCTTACATTCTTCTCAACACTACCCAAAGGGCCGTTGAAGAGGACGACGCGCTTCAGGAAGCTATTGCGGATTTCAATATGAAAAGATATGAGCTTACCCAGGAAGTAACAAAAAAGGACAGGGACGATGCCAAGGTTGACGAACTTGATAAGCTTGTTCGCCAAATGTATGACGATATAACAAATAACGAAAAAATGGCAGCGTACAACAAGGCGCAGGACGAATTCAACGATATGTTTGAATATGTTCTTCATATTCTTCAGATGGCAGCCACCGGCGACGACCCTGATTCCATTGAAAAGCCCGAGGAGGGCAGCGGATGCTCGGGCGATTGCGGTTCCTGCGGCGGCTGCGGCTGATAAGATTGAGAGGTATCGTCAATGGAAAAACAGCAAGTTGCAAAAATGATTGATCACACCCTGCTCAAGGCGGACGCTACTCACGAGCAGCTTCGCGCACTGTGTGATGAGGCAAAAAAATACAAAGTTGCCTCCGTATGCGTTAACTCCCTAAATACCTATTTTGTTCATAAAGAGCTTAAAGGAAGCGGAATAAAAACATGCGTTGTTGTTGGTTTTCCGCTTGGTGCAACCGCTTCTGCGGCAAAGGCTTTTGAAGCCGCCTGTGCCATTGAGGACGGAGCGGAAGAAATAGATATGGTTATTGATATAGCTTCCGCAAAGGTCGGCGACTGGCGCAGGGTAGAGGACGACATAGCAACCGTCCTTGACGCCTGCGACGGCAGAGCACTGCTTAAGGTTATAATAGAATGCTGCCTGCTTACCGATGATGAAAAGGTTCAGGCCTGCCTTGCAGCAAAGCGCGCCGGCGCCCAGTTTGTAAAGACCTCCACAGGCTTTTCTACGGGCGGAGCAACCGTTGCCGATGTAAAACTAATGCGTGAAACAGTAGGACCGGAAATGGGCGTAAAAGCCGCCGGAGGCATCCATGATTTTGAAACCGCCTGCGCCATGATTGAAGCCGGTGCAAACCGTATTGGCACATCAAGCACCGCAAAGATTCTTGGCTGATTAGCCGATTAAATTTAATAAAAAAAGCCTTTCGCTTCTGCGAAAGGCTTTTTTATCGTCTAATTTTTTACATCATATTTATCAAGCGAAGAACGAAGAACCTGGCGCAGCGCTTCCATACGTCCGTCAAGCTCGGCGCTCATTTCGGCGCATTCATTCAATTCTTTAAGCATATCTTCGGTAAAAGCAAAATCTTTTTTATATCTGAGCTGGTGCTCAAGGCTTGCCCAAAAATCCATTGCAAGAGTACGAAGCTGAACTTCGACCTTTATCATACGCTTTTCATGCGCAAGAAATATCGGTACGGACACAATGAGATGAAGGCTTCGGTATCCGTTCTTTTTAGGCTTTTTTATGTAGTCCTTTTTAGAAATAAGCGTAATGTCATCCTGCTGAAGAAAAGCGTCGGCAAGAACGTAAACATCATTGACAAATGAGCAGATGACGCGTACGCCGGCAATGTCATGTATATTTTTGCGGATGCTGTCAATGGACATATCAAAACCGTAGCGTACAAGCTTTGCGCGAATACTTGCGGGGCTTTTAAGACGGGTTTTTACCATTTCAATTGGGTTGCGGTCATATTGAAGTGAAAATTCTTCGTTTAAAACATTAAATTTGGTTTCCACTTCCATAATGGCACAGCGGTAATATGCCATCATTTCGGCATAATCATGTGCTTTTTGCTGAACAATTTCAATGGTGCGGTTGTCGGAAAAAATCTCCTGAATATCATTTTTGATTTCTTTTTCGTCTTTAATAACTTCGTTTGCCATGACAAATCCTTTCTGAAAATAAATGTATTTTGCAAGGGGGATTTACATCTGCAATAATATATTACCATATAGTTGTGAATTTTTCTACTCAGCAAAATGAACAAAAAACATATTAAAAATTCTACATCAAAAGCGCATAAAAAAATCTCCCTGTTTCATATGAAACAGGGAGATAATCTCTAAATCTTAATTACTTAAGGAAAAGAGGAAGGAACACAACGGATACTATGGTCATAAGCTTAATAAGGATGTTAAGGGAAGGACCAGAGGTATCTTTGAAGGGGTCGCCGACGGTGTCGCCGACAACGGCTGCTTTGTGCTGTTCAGAGCCTTTGCCGCCGTTATGACCGGTTTCGATGTATTTCTTTGCATTATCCCAAGCGCCGCCTGCGTTAGACATGGTGATTGCCATAAGAACGCCGGTTACAAGAGAACCTGCAAGAAGTCCGCCAAGAGCTTCGGTGCCAAGGATAAGACCAACGGCAATGGGGCTTACAACGGCAATAATGCCGGGCAGAAGCATTTCTTTAAGAGCGGCGGAAGTGGAAATATCAACGCATTTCGCATAGTCGGGCTTCTGGGTGCCTTCCATAATGCCGGGGAACTCGTGGAACTGACGGCGAACCTCTTCAATCATCTGGTTCGCGGCTTTGCCGACGGAATTCATGGTCATTGCGCTGAAAAGCATAGGAAGCATACCGCCGATAAGAAGACCGGCAACAACAGCGGGGCTGAGAAGGTCAATCTTATCGAGATTTGCAATCTGAGAGTAGGAAACGAAAAGTGCAAGAGCGGTAAGTGCGGCAGAACCTACTGCAAAGCCTTTGCCGACAGCGGCGGTGGTGTTACCAACGGAGTCAAGGGTATCGGTAATGTCACGAACCTGTTCAGGAAGTTCGCTCATTTCGGCGATACCGCCTGCGTTGTCGGAAATAGGACCGTAAGCGTCAACAGCAATAACGGTGCCGGTGGTGGAAAGCATACCGACAGCGGCAATTGCAATGCCGTAAAGGCCGAAGAAATAATAAGCACCAAGAATACCCACAGCAATAAGAAGAAGCGGGAAAACAGTGGAGGTAAGTCCGGTTGCAAAGCCGCTGATTATGCAGGTGGCGGCACCGGTTTCGCACTGGTTGGCAATCTCTTTAACGGGTTTATAGTCGCCGGAGGTATAGTATTCGGTAATTTTGCCGATTGCTACGCCCACAATAAGGCCGATAACAACGGCTGCAAATGCGCCGATGTTTTTAAAGAAAGCGTTGCTGAGGAAGAATGCGGCTACAATAACAATGGCGGAACTGATATAAGTACCGAGGTTAAGCTGTTTTGCAGGGTTTGCAGTCTTGCCGTTTACAAAGAAAACCGCAATAATGGAAGCAATTATTCCTATTGCAGCAAGGAAAAGCGGGAAGAGAGAACCTTCTATGGGGTTAAGAGCAACTTCACCGAGGAAATGGCTGTTGATGGTAGGAATAGCGATTGCAAGGGTAATTGCAGAAACGATAGAGCCGACATAGGATTCAAAAAGGTCGGAACCCATACCGGCAACGTCACCGACGTTATCGCCCACGTTATCAGCTATAACAGCGGGGTTTCTGGGGTCATCTTCAGGAATACCCGCTTCAACTTTGCCGACAAGGTCTGCGCCGACGTCAGCAGCTTTGGTATAAATACCGCCGCCCACACGTCCGAACAAGGCAACAGAGGATGCGCCAAGTCCGAAACCGGTGATGATGGAAGCACACTGGTCGAGGGTGATGTTGGCAAAAATGCCGGTGTCAAGGTGGCAGATGATAAATACAACGCTGACACCGAGAAGACCGAGACCGACAACGCAAAGACCCATAACGGCGCCGCCGCGGAATGCTATTTTAAGAGCGGCAGGCATACCGCTTTTGCTTGCGGCATTGGTGGTACGAACGTTTGCATCAGTAGCAGTCTTCATGCCGATAAAGCCGGCAAGGATAGAGAAGGTTGCGCCAAATACGAAAGCAATGGCGGAACCCCAACCAATGAAGAAACCTACAACAATGAAGAGAACAGCCACAAAAATGGCTACCATTTTATATTCGCGGCCAAGAAAAGCCATGGCACCGACGCGAATATAGCCGGAGATTTCTTTCATCCTGTCGTTGCCTTCGTCCTGTTTTGCAATCCATGCCTTAAGAACAAGGGCCACAATAAGGGCGACGACACCTATAACAGGAACAGCGTAGAGCAGATTTTGCATAATGCTTGTTTCACTCCTGTTCGTGAAAAATGTTTTGGGCAAAAGCCCATGTTGTAACTCAACAACTTATTATATATACTCTTATAATAATAAGTCAATAGAATTTTAAAATTTAATTCATATTTTTTTGAAAAGTCACGCAAACATGAATAGAGTTTTGCGGCGTCAACTGTGCAATATGCAAAAATATGTTTCTTAAATTATGTTGATAATGACCAAAAATAAGATTGTGAAAGAAAACGAGAAGTAGTTATTTTTGTGAATTGCCCAAAAACTGCATGCAGTAAAATAAATACATGGCCAAAATGTAAATTTTCATTTCTGTATGGACTTTTTCAGGCTTTCAAGCCATTCCAAAAAGGCAAAACGGATTTCAAAGCCGTCGCCGGTGACGAATTTTGCATTTTCACCGTATTTTTGCAGGGCGTTTTCCGCTCCGGGAAGGCAAAGCGGCGGGTACATAACGCACCACCAGTTATGTCCTTCGCCTGCGCCGATTATAATTCTTACTGCGTCATAATCTCCCGCCGGAAGCGTAAAACCGTCATAGCTTCGCGTTTCAAACCACATATTCGTAATTTCAACGGAAACGGAATAGTCCGCGCCGTTTTCCACAATAACTTCTTCAGCTATATTTTTTATTTCATCGGATGAATATTCCGCAAGCGCTTCTGCCTCCGTCTTGCCGGAAACCTCGGCAAAAAGTTCGCCCGTATATTCCAAAACGCGGTCGCGGACCTTTAGTTTAAGTTTCTGGTCAAAGTCGCTGTCGGAATTTGCTATAATGTGAAGCCGCAGAGTATCTGTTTTAATCTGTGCGCTTGCTGAAACGGTGCGCCGTACCGCCGCGTTTACCATTGAAAACATAAGCCCTGCAAGAACAATGCTTTCAATGGCATGCAGCTTGCTTCCTTTTTGATTATGAAATGTCCTGAAATGAAAAAAGCTCATAAAAAATCCGCCTTTACTTTTGTTGTTGCAAAAAGTATCGGCGGAAATTTTTGGTTTTATGCAGTTTTATCAATTATGAAGAATGCGGCGATACATTCTTGAAAATTCGCCGCTGTTTTCTTCAATGGGGCAAAAATATTCAAAGCCGCATTTTTCATAAAAATCAGTGTGATCCGTAATAAGATATATGCTTTTCAAACCGAAAGAAGACATATCGCGGCATACAAAATCAAGCATAAACCTTGCAATTCCGCGGCGGCGGTAATCAGGTTCAACAAAAACCGCGCAGATATTAGGCACAAGGTCGGGCCGCTTGTGAAAGTCATTTTTAATTACTCCAAGCCCTGCGGCAATATTTCCGCCATCGTCAAAAACCAGATACCACTGGGGAACGGCGTCGTTATTCTTTATACATTCCGCAATGCTTTTATCATATTCTTCTTTAGGAATATTCCATTTTGAACTGAACCATTCCGAAGCGCGTGCGGTAAGCTCCGGGTGTTCACGCAAAAGAACAATATCATATTTCATATTTAAATTTCCGCAAAGCTTATGCTGTTGCCGTTATCCTTAATTACTTTAAGAAGGTCGTCAAAGGTCATCCAGAGGGTGGCGGTATTTCTGTTGGGGTGAACGCCGACACACGGACAGCCGATAAAATCTTTGTCTATGATAAATTCAACGGCAGCGTTTTTGTCATTTATAACGCCGAGGGGGGAAACAGAGCCCTTTGTAAGCCCGAGATATTTATAAAGCCTTTCCGCAGAAGCAAAGCTGCACCGGCTTATATTCAGCTTTTCCTGAATATCAGAGAGAGAAACGCGTTTGTCGCCGTAAACAAATACAAGAAAGTGCCGTTTGCCCTTTGCATCGCGCAAAAACAGGTTTTTGCCAACAATGCCTTTATTAAAAACGCCAAGCGCGTACATTTCATTCATGGTAAAAACCGACGGATGCTCAATATGTTCATATTTTATTCCGAGCGAATCAAGGCGCTCAAAAACAGGCGCGCTCTCATCAAAGGAAACGCCGCTTTTTGCCGGTCTTGCAATAAAAATATTTTCATATTTATCCGAAAGAGCGCTTTTTGCTTTTACTGCCGCTTCAATATTGTCAAATATTCCGAAAACGGCAGTACCGCTTCCCGTCATAAGCGCGCCGGCCGCTCCGGCGTCAAGCAGCTCTTCTTTAATTTTGAGCACGCCGGGCGGAACAGCGACTTCAAGGGCGTTATAAAGTGCTTTGCCTACGCCTGAAATATCTTCGGCACCGAGAGCTGTGCTCATAGCGGAAAAATTGCCGTGCTCAATTCCTGCGGCTTCGTGCTCATCATAGATTTTATAGCTTTCAGCCGTGCTCATTCCCGATTTCGGCTTTATTATCACAAAAAAGCAGTCGGGAAGCTCCGTAAGGGAAGCAAGCCGTTCGCCGATTCCTTCGCAAAGCGTTGTTCCTCCGGAAAGGGAAAACGGCACATCCGCTCCAAGCTTTGCGCCAAGGGCGCAAAGCTCTTCTTCGGAAAGACCGGTTTCATAAAGCGCGTTAAGAGCATAAAGCGCCGCCGCGGCGTCCGCGCTTCCGCCGGCCATACCCGACTGCATGGGTATGCGCTTTTCTATGTATATTTCCGCGCCGCCGTTTATGCCGGTTTGCTCAAAAAACAGCTTTGCTGCTTTGTATGCAAGGTTACTTTCTCCGTCAAGCTCGCTTATGCTGCATTTTACGGAAATGCCGTAGCTTTTTGTTACGCTTATGAAATCAAAAATATCAACGCTTTGCATAACGGATTTTATGAGATGATAGCCGTCGCCGCGTTTGCCTGTTATGTCAAGAAAAAGGTTAAGCTTTGCGCAGGCTTTAAGAAAGATTCGCTCCAAAATTATCCTTCTTTCAGTTCGGAAAGAAACTGTTCTATGCGTTTGAGAGCTTCAATAAGATGATCTACCGAATAGGAATATGAAACTCTGACATATCCTTCGCCGCTTTCACCGAAAGCATTACCGGGAACGACGGCAACTTTTTTGCTGTGCAAAAGCTTTTCGCAAAATTCTTCCGAACTCAGCCCTGTGGAGCGTATGCACGGAAAAACATAGAATGCGCCTTCCGGAGTGAAGCAGTTTAGCCCCATTTTATTGAAAGAGCTTACCAGCAGCTTTCTTCTCATGTCATATTGCTGCACCATTGAGGCTATTTCCTCATCACAATCACGCATTGCCACAACTGCGGCATATTGGCTTGTTGTGGGTGAGCTCATAATGGCATATTGGTGCACTTTAAGCATTTGCTTGATTACGGGTGCGGGACCTGCCGCATAACCAAGGCGCCAGCCCGTCATGGCATAAGCCTTTGAAAAACCGTTGATAAGAATCGTGCGCTCTTTCATTCCGTCGATTTCGGCTATGGAAACATGCCGTTCGTCGCCGTAAGTAAGCTCGGAATAAATCTCATCGGAAAGAATCATAATATTCGTTCCGCGAAGAACTTCGGCAATTTCTTCAAGATGACGGCGGCGCATAACCCCTCCCGTTGGGTTGTTCGGATAGGGAAGGACAAGCAGCTTTGTGTTTGGAGTAATAGCCTTTTTCAGCGCTTCCGGAGTAAGGCGAAAGTCATCCTCCTGCTTGGTTTCGATTGTGACGACATTGCCGCCGGCAAGACGGCAGATAGGGTCATAGCAGACAAAGCTGGGTATGGGAAGAAGCATGTCGTCGCCCGGCCCGATAATGGTACGGATTGCAAGGTCAATGGCTTCAGAACCGCCGACGGTAACAAAAATCTCGTTTTTCGGGTCATAGTCAACGTTGATTTTGCGCTTTAAATATTTTGAAATTTCTTCACGAAGCTCTGAAAGTCCGGCATTTGCGGTATAGTGTGTACGCCCCTGTTTAAGGGAAGCAATGCCGGCTTCGCGGATGTGCCAGGGTGTTTTGAAGTCGGGTTCGCCTACGCTTAGGGAAATAACGTCCTCCACCTCTGACGCAAGGTCAAAAAATTTTCGTATTCCGGAAGGTTTAAGCTCCGTGACTTTTTCAGAGAGTATACTGTCATAATCAATCAACGTACATAAACCTCCTTTCATCGCGTTCGGGCTCGGTCATATGAATGTTGCGTTCTTTGTAACGCTTAAGAACAAAGTGAGTTGCGGTGGAAGTTACGGAATCCAGCGTTGCAAGCCGTGTGGCAACAAACATGGAAATATCGCGGAAATTGTGACCGCGGATAACTACGGAAAGGTCATAGCTGGAACTGCTCATAAGCCAGACTGTTTCAACTTCGTCAAAACGGCTGATTTCTTCCGCAATTTCTTCATAGCCGCGGTCGCGCTTTGGCTGCACCTTAAGCTCAATTATGGCGGTACAGTCGGTGGAATCTATCTTTTCCCAGTTAACAAGGGCGTTATATCCAAGCAGAACATGATCTTTTTCATATGCGGCAATCTGTGCCGCAATTTCCTCACGCGGAATGGAAAGAAGAGCGGAAAGCTGGTCTTCGGTAAGTCTTGCGTTCTGTTCAAGCAGTTTAAGAAGTTGTTCCATAGTAAAATATCTCCTTTATTCAATATTTATAAACACCGGTTTGCGCCGGTCAAAATAGCAATAGTTTTTAAAGCCTGCTTCATAAACAAGGCCGATTCCTTCGGAAAGGTCTGCGCCAAGGCTTTCGGCGCCGTGCGCGCCGGAACCCACGGTAACAAACTCGCCGCCAAGCTCTTTAAACATACGAAGATACCGCACAGGCGGAAGAATCATATTTAGTTTGCCGCGAAGCGCGGCAGTGTTAACTTCAAGAGCCTTGCCGTTTTCCGCAAGATATTTAAGAATGCTTTCAATTACGTCATCGCAAAAGCGGATCGAAAAATATGGCGCTTCACTGCTGTGAATATATCTCATCGGAAGGGTAAGCTGGCTTAAAACATCAAAATTGCCCCACTGAACAGTTTGGTAAAGCAGCTTATAATAGAACTGAAGGTTATTTATAATCTCGCTTTCGCTCATTTCGGAATAGTCCATATCCGATATTTTTGTTCCATCGGGATATTTTTTTACAGAAGCAAGAACAACGTCAAAATTTCCGGATTCAATTATTTTATTTGCGCTTTCTGCGCGGTCAAGAGGCTGGCCCACTTCAATTCCGCTTGAAATTATAAGATCCTTGCCGAAAACGGCGCGGGCTTTGTGTACGCAATATACGGATTCAATTATTCTTCCGGCAAAGCGCATTTCATCAAGGCGGTCGCAGTCACAGCAATCCGTAACAGCAAAGCCCATAAGACCGCGGTGCACCGCCTGTTCGCAAAGGCCGATTACCGAATCGAATCCCCTCGGCGAACAGTCGCTGTGAACATGGCCGTCAAACCTTTTTTCATAATACATACGCCTTGCCCCTTTCGATATATTATTTTTTATCATATCATAAAACATGATTTTTGAAAATAGATAAGGCAAATGTTTTTGGATGTTTTGCAGAAAAAGTGTATAAAATATTGCAAAAAGTAAAATGAGCACCGATTTGACAACCGGTGCTCAAAATTATTTTGCTATGAACGAACTGCCTTTCCATTTTGAATACGGAGAAATTTTGAGCATATCGCATACGGAAGGAGCAATATCAATTATATTTGCGTGCTCAAAGCTTTGCTCATCAACGGAACAGGTTGTACTTAAGAGCAGGGGAATAGTCATATCGCAATCCATTTCGCTTCCGTGAGTAAACTCGTGTCCGCCGTGGTCAGCGGTTATAAGAACGGAATATTCCTTTGGCAAACCGGTGACAATTTCTTCTATGCAGGAAAATGCGTGATATATGGCTTTTTTATATTCTTCGGACCCCCAGCCGCATATATGCCCGACGGAATCCGTATTTTCAATATACAGGAATACAAAATCCGGAGCACACTGCTCAATCAGGCTTTTTGCGTCGCGGGTAAGCGCTTCGGCAGATGCTTCTCCGCCGTAAACCACGCTGGAAATAAAATCGCCGCGGCTTAATGAATACGGCTCATAAATATCCTTAAGCTCGCCCCAGCTGTAAAAGAAAGCGCTTGTTTTTTTATGCTCGCGCAGCTGCTCAAAAAGTCCGTGACGGCCGCCGTCTTTCGGAACAAACTCGTTGCTTAAAACGCCGTGCTCGTTCGGAGTGCAGCTTTGCATAAGCGACATATGGCAGGGCAGGGTGACAGAAGGAAAAACGGTTCTTGCGCAAAAAGCGCAGCGCCATTCTTCAAAAATTTTTTGCGCAAATGGGTGCGGGCAGTTTTTTACAAAATCCGGGCGCATTCCGTCGCACAGAATAAGCAGCACTTTGTTTTGCATCGGGGCAAGCCTCCTTTTTATATGGCGTATTGGCTGGTGTAAATCTGATAATAGAAGCCTTTTTTTGCAAGCAGTTCTTCGTGGCGGCCCGTTTCAACAATTTCGCCGTTGTTGATTACAAGAATAAGGTCGGAATCAACTATGGTGGAAAGACGGTGGGCAATTACGAAACAGGTTTTGCCTTTCATAAGCTTATCCATGGCCTTTTGAATAAGTATTTCGGTTCTTGTATCTACGTTTGAAGTAGCTTCGTCAAGAATAAGCAGGCGGTGATTTGCAAGAAGCGCCCTTGCAATGGTCAAAAGCTGTTTCTGCCCGCCGGAAATATTTGTTGTGTCATCTCCGATTACGGTATCGTAGCCTTTCGGAAGAGTACATATAAAGTGGTCGCAATAAGCTTCATCACAGGCTTTGACAATTTCTTCGCGGGTAGCGTCGGGCTTGCCGTAGGCAATGTTTTCGGCAACCGTTCCGCTAAACAGCCATGTATCCTGAAGAACCATTCCGAAAAGATTGCGTACCTCATTTCTTGAAATTTCACCTATGTCGTGCCCGTCAATGGTGATTTTACCGCTGTCCGGGTCATAAAAGCGCATAAGAAGGTTTACTATTGTGGTTTTTCCGGCACCGGTAGGGCCGACTATTGCCACATTCTGGCCGTGTTTTACGTCCAGGTTAAGGTCTTTTATAAGAGGTTTTTCTTTGTCGTAGGAAAAATCGACATGCTCAAATTTTACATCGCCGAGAATTTCCTCTTCGCCAAAGGTGCCGGTGCACTCCGGTTCTTCCTCGCGGTCAAGCAGGGCAAAAACACGCTCGGAGGAGGTAACTGCACGCTGAAGGTTGCCTATCGCGTCCGCAATATCTTCAAGCGGAGCGGCAATCTGCTTTGCAAACAGAACGATAGTAACTATTGTGCCGACGGAAACTCCTCTGTTAAGTATCAGCCATCCGCCAATCAGGTTTACCGCAATATAGGCAAGCGCATTTGTAAAAGTTATGCAGGGTCTTACGGCAGAGGAAATAAAAGTTGCTTTTATTTCGGCGTCACGCTGCTTTATGTTGATTTCCTCATGCCTTTTTATCGTTGTTTTCTCATAATTATACGCCTTTGTGGTTGCGTAATTGGTATAGGTTTCCTCAACTATTGAATTAAGCCTGCCGGATTCGGTAAACATATTGTGAAAGTATTTCTCGCTTATTTGTGAAATTGCGGAGGAGAGAAATACCGAAAGGGGAGTGATTACCAAAACCGCAAGGGCAAGCTGCCAGTTTTCAAAGAACATCAGTATAGTTATTACTAATATCTGCAAAAAACCGGTGGAAAGGGTTTCAATAAGGCTGTGAATAGATGTTCCCATATGAGAAACATCATCGGTCATACGGCGAAGAATTTCACCGACGGGGGTGTTGTCGATAAAGCTTATGGGCAGACGCTTGATTTTCTCCGAAATGCGAATTCTTATGTTGCAGGTAAAGTAGCGGCTCACCACGTTGTTGAGAAGGTACATATTCGCAAGACGGACAAGGCTGAGCGAAATATAGATTATCGCAAGAGGAATAAGCCCTTTTAAGATAAGCCCCAAAAGGTCGTCGGTAACAAGCTCGCCGGACCAATAATCATAGAGCTGCTGAATAAGATTTCCCAAAATTTTCGGTGCGGAAACCGTGCAGAGAATAAGGCAGAGGCAGAGGAAGCAGGAGAGCACCAGCCAGCCCCGAATGGGCTTTGCTTCCCGGAGAATACGGGCAATAGCTTTCATTGTGCGTTTGCCGTCGCGTTTTGTTTCGTTCATTTTTCCGCACCTCCTGTCTGAGAGGCGTAGATCTCTTTATAAATTTTGCAGCGCGAAAGCAGTTCCTCGTGCTTTCCGCTGTCAACAAGGTGACCGTTATCCATAACGAATATAACGTCGCTGTTCATAGCGGAGGTAACGCGCTGAGTAATAACGATTTGTGTGCGGCCTTCGGCTTTTTTCGCAAGCTTTGTGCGAAGATTGGCTTCCGTAAGAAAATCCAGGGCAGAAAAGCTGTCATCAAAAATATAAATCGGCGCGTTTTTGATTATGGCACGCGCAATGGAAAGGCGCTGCTTCTGTCCTCCGGAAAGATTTTTGCCCGCCTGATTAAGCTCGTGGTCGTATCCGTTTTCAAGTCCGTCCACAAAGGAGGAAAGCTCCGCAATATAAGCGGCCTCATTAATTTCATCATCCGTGGCGTCGGGCTTGCCCATAAGAATATTATCCTTTATTGTACCGGAATATATTGAGGAATTCTGAAGGACGCAGCTTATATTTTGCCGCACGGTTTTATGACTTAAGGTGGTGGTTGCGCGCCCGTCATAATAAACCGCGCCCTCCGTCGGCATACGGAAGCACAGCATAAGAGAAACAAGGGTGGATTTTCCGCTTCCCGTTCCGCCGATGATTGCTATTTTCTGTCCGGCTTTTATGTGCATTGTAATATCGTTTACAGCGGGTTTTGAAGCGCCTTCGTATTTAAAGGTGGCATGGTCAAAAACAATATCTCCCGAAAAGGCTATGTCCTCTTCCGGAATTTTGTCATCAATGCCTTCGGCGTTAATGACCTGCGCAATACGGTCTGCGGCAACCTTTGCGTGAGGCGCCATGATAATAGCAAACGCAACGGTAAGCATGCCGTTCATAACCAATGACACATATTGGATTATTGCAAAAATATCGCCGGCACTTACGGCATTTATGCCCTGTTCCATCCTGAATGAACCGGCATACACAATAAGAACCACCGAAATATTAAGTATAAGCATCGCAAGGGGAGCAATAACGCCCATACTTACGTTCGCATTGATTATGTTTTCTGCCATAACCTTTGTTGCGTCGGCAATCTTGTTGTGCTCTTTGTCTTCGTTGTCAAAGGCACGGATAACGCGAATTCCACGAAGTCTTTCGCGCATGATTCCGTTCTGCTTGTCAATATATCCGTCTGAAATTCGCCAAAGCGGCTCAATTCTTTTGCCGATAAAAACAACCACAACAAAAACTATCGGAACAAGAACCAAGACAATTGATGAAAGCAGCACATCTTTTCTGAAAGAAAGAAAAACGCCGCCGATGAACAGAACGGGAACAGAAACTATGCTGCTTGAAAGCATTGAAGCAATCCAGCTAAGCGTTTCGGTGTCGTGGGTGGAACGGGTAACAAGGGCGGCGGTGCCAAGCTCGTTCATCTCGCTGAAAGTCATGGTGTTGACTTTGGCAAAAACAACGCGCCGAAGGTCGCAGCAAAAACCCGAAGTTACTTCTGCGCTGTATTTTCTTCCGATAAGTACGGTAACAAGTCCTAAGACCGCGACAACAAGCATATATAGGCAATATTTTTTGATATAGTTAATATCGGAATTATAAATACCGTTGTCGACAATATCGCTCATAAGAGTCGGCAGCATAAGGTCGCATACGGTGGCAACGGCGGTAAAAAAGGCCGCACAAATAAGCTTCTTCTTGTACGGAAGAAGGTAAACAAGAATTTTTTTCAATTTTCACCTCAAAAGCAAATGCTTTTTATCATGCCTTTGCAAAAAGCCGTGGGGGGAAAACTTATTGCAAATAAGGAAAACAAAACCGAATTACCATTTGAAACGAACAATAGAAAGTATATCACAGAGAAGCTTTTTTTTCAATCCCGCCGATGTATAAAAATACAAAATGGGAGCAGCAAAAAATTTATCATAAAAATAAAAAAAGCTGTTGACAAATTCCGCTCTGTGTGGTAAGATAACTTTCGTCGCTGAGATGTGCTGGTATAGCTCAGTTGGTAGAGCAGCTGATTTGTAATCAGCAGGTCGGGGGTTCGAGTCCGTCTACCAGCTCCACCAAAGCATCAAAGGATAATTGAATATTTTTATATGGGAGTGTACCCAAGCGGCCAAAGGGGGCAGACTGTAAATCTGTTGTCAGTGACTACGGTGGTTCGAACCCACCCGCTCCCACCAGAAAAAAAGCAGCCTAAGGGCTGCTTTTTTTCAGCGAAATTTGCCCTTGCGGGCAAGTGAAATACGCCTTCGGCGTGTGAAATACAACAAGTTGTGTGAAATATTCGCCGCGCGAATGTGGGCAAATTTCATTTCACATTTGCCGCAAGGCAAATATTTCACGATTGCCGAAAGGCAAGCATTTCACATCTTGCGCAAGCAAAATATTTCACTTGAAATTTTATAGTATGGCGAAAAGGAAGAATATCATGGCTGAATCGAAAGTGAGAGAGTTTGCGGTTCAATTTGCGGTTGACGCAGTTAAGTATTGCGAAACTATAAAAGGTCATTATTCCATTGTAAATCAGCTTGAACGTTCAGCGACCTCAATCGGTGCAAATATTCATGAAGCTAATTACGCACACGGAAAACCGGACTTTATTTCCAAGCTTCAAATCGCATTGAAAGAGTGCTATGAAACAGAGTACTGGCTTGAGCTGTTTGTTAAGGCAGAAATCTCGGACAAAGATACAGTCAAAGCTTTGTATAACCAGTGCGGAACGATACGCAGAATCCTCATCTCCTCCATCAACACTGCAAAAAGTAATCTATAATATATGTATATATCAGCAGTCAACGATTTTTTGGCACAGACTGCTGTTTGCCCAAAATTCATACACATAAAAGCCCTGTGACTAAAATTTAGTCACAGGGCTTTTTCTGTTGATTGTAAATACCCGAAAACAGGATATAATTAAGGCCGTAAGATAAATTTCAGGAGGTCTTAATTATGTATTATTCTGCAGGAACTTATGAATCCTTCGCACACCCTGAGAAACCCAAGGGTGTTGATAAAAAATCCGCTTATGTTATCGGAACCGGCCTCGCCGGTCTGACTGCGGCGTTCTACCTTGTGCGTGACGGACAGATGAAAGGCGAAAACATTCACGTTTTTGAAAAGCTTGAGCTTGCCGGCGGCAGCTGCGACGGCTATAAAGACGTCACCAAGGGTTTCTATATGCGCGGCGGCAGAGAAATGGACAACCATTTCGAGGTTATGTGGGACACCTTCCGTGATGTTCCCTCCATAGAAACCCCCGGCGTTTCCGTTTTGGACGAATACTACTGGCTCAATAAACACGACCCGAACTACTCCCTTTGCCGCGCAACCGTAAACCGCGGACAGGACGCTCACACCGATAAGCAGTTCAAGCTTGACAAGGAATCCGCCATGGCTCTCTCCAAGCTCTTTATGACTCCGGAGGAACAGCTTGAGGACAAGAAGATTTCCGATGTTCTGCCCGACAGCTTCTGGGAAACAAACTTCTGGCTTTATTGGCAGACCATGTTCGCATTCCAGCGCTGGTCAAGCGCCCTTGAAATGAAACGCTACCTCTGCCGCTATGTTCACCACATTGACGGTCTGCCGGATTTCAGCGCGCTGCGTTTCACCAAATACAACCAGTACGAAAGCATGATTTTGCCCCTCGTAAAATATCTTGAATCCCACGGCGTAGCAATCGAATATGGAATGGATGTAAAGAACGTAATCATCGAAACCGAGGGCAGCAAGAAAACCGCAAAGCAGATTGTCTATGTCAAGGACGGCAAGCAGCAGACCATTGACCTTACCGAAAACGACCTTGTGTTCATTACGAACGGCTGCTGCACAGACACCTCCTGCTACGGCGACCAGACCCACGCTCCGGATCTCTCCGGCATAAAGAACGGCTGCGGCGAGTCTTGGGATATGTGGAAAGCTATTGCGGCGCAGGCAAAGCACGGCGAATTCGGCAACCCCGATGTGTTCTGCACCAATGTTGACGCCACCAACTGGATGAGCGCCACCGTTGCCACCTCCGACGAAGAAATCATCAAGCATATTATGAATGTCTGCAAGCGTGACCCCCGCAGCGGTAAGGTTACCACCGGCGGTATTGTCACCGTAAAGGACAGCATCGATAATTGGTATCTCTCATGGACTATCAACCGTCAACCCCAGTTCAAATCTCAGGATAAGAATATGGTTCTTGTGTGGCTGTACTCCCTTAACACCAACAAAGAGGGCAACTACGTCAAGAAAGCCATGCGCGACTGCACCGGCGAAGAGGTTTGCCGCGAGTGGCTTTATCACATCGGCGTGCCGGAGGATAAAATCGCCGACCTTGCAAAGAATGCCTGCAACACCACGACCTGCTTTATGCCTTATATCAACGCATTCTTCCAGCCCAGAAAGAACTCCGACCGCCCAAAGGTCGTTCCCGACGGCGCAGTGAACTTCGCATTCATCGGTCAGTTCGCAGAAACTCCCCGCGATACCATTTTCACCACAGAATACTCCATGCGCACCGGTATGGAATCCGTTTATACGCTGCTTGACATTGACCGCGGCGTGCCGGAGGTTTGGGGCAGCAAATATGATGTCCGCGAGCTGCTTCGCGCCTGCTACTATGCCATTGACAAGAAGCCCATAACCGAAGTTAAGCTCTCCTTCAAGGAAAAAGAGCTGCTCAAAGTCGTTATGAAGAGAATTAAAGGCACCGACATCGAAATTCTGCTTAAAGAAAGCGGACTTATCGAATAATTCCCCTAAAAGTGCAAAGAGCGCCTGCGAAAGCGGGCGCTTTTTGTGTGAAAGTATTGACAAATTGTGCGAAAAGGTTAATAATAATGCTCGAAGTGAATAGAGCATACGGAACACGGTCGGCGAAAGCCGACACAGAGGAACGGGGTGCGAATCCCCGACGCAGAAACGGCACTGTAAGGTGTATGTTCTTTCCGATTGGCGCAGGTGCGCCGGTCACTCGGGTAAAACCGGGGAAGGCTTTGCGGAAAGAATGGGATTTTGACCCACGCACCGAGTCAGGATATTCGGTTCCGATTTTTTCACCGGCTTTCCCGATGGGATGTATGCGAGTGCATAAATGCGTTTGCACCGAAGCTTTTGTGGCTTCGGTGCTTTTTTATTCTGGCGAGGCGGAGCGGAACCGCTCCCATTCTTTACTGTGTAAAGAATGATATGCTCTGTTCATGGAACGGCAATAACAGCCTTTCGGCTGATTGCAAATATTTTTGAGTTTCAAAAGGAGGAAATTTCAATGAAGAAATTCCTGTCATTATTGCTTGCGGCAATGATGATATTTTCCGTACTGCCGACGGCGGCGCTTGCCGACGGCATGAAAACCCTTGACATGGCGCCCGTGGGCGAGGTTTCCACCCCGGCGGAGGAACCAGCACAGCCGGCAGAACCCGCACAGCCCGCCGCACCTGCGGAAGAACCCGCCGAGGAACCCGCGGCTGAGGAAAACGAAGCCCCGGTGCTCAGAGCACCCGCGGCAGCCGGAGCGGCAGTTCCCGCACCGAGCGCAACAAACGGCTTTGTTGAAGAAATATATTTCCCTGTTTCTGCGCAAAAAGCAGCGGGTGACAAGCTTGAGCGCATTCAGGGCTTTACTTTTGATAAAAATGTTACAAGCTACGATGTGGTTTTGCCGGAAATACCGGGAGCATCTGGTCCATCTTCGGTGTATTTTGGAATAGCTATACCGAGCAGTTATGTTGGCGGTTCGGACGATCTTTACTATCAGGTGTACTTTAATGGTGTTCTTAAAACCGCAAAGCCTGTAAAGCTTAAAGAAGCGGCAACAAAAGTTATGGCAATGATGTATATGAAAGACATCAAAGTCGGAAAAGTAAGCAAAATGACCATCGTAGTGGGATTGGTTAATCCCTCGAAAACGGCTTTTGAATATTCCGATGTCTACGAGTTCAATTTGACCCGTCAAGCTTCAATAAAGACAATGCAGTTGTCTGTGGGCGGGAGCAGCTTGGCGGTTTCTCCGACTCCGGATTTTACACAGGCACCCTATGTGCGTGATTATTATGTTATTACACCCGAAAACAACGTAACTCTTAATATCACTGCTTCCTCCGGAGCTAAAATATATGTTGGCGAGAACGAAATTGTCGGCGGCAAGGATACTGAAATAGACCTTGCACAGTACCGCACGGGAGAAAGCTCCGCAAAGCTGCCTGTGACAATAAAACATGACAGCGGCGAAGTAAAATCCGAAACCACGTATAATATATATGTAAGCAGCAAAGATTACACCCCGGTTATTACCGAGCAGCCGAAAA
>SFFD01000017.1 GCA_004556975.1 Oscillospiraceae bacterium
TTCGGCTGTTTTTGCAAATATTCTCCATCCTTTTTTCGCCCTGCCGTGCGCGCAGTATCCATATATTAAAAAAGCGCCCGCCGAAAAGAGAGCATAATCGGCGGGCGCTTTTCATTTTGGGTTATAAGGAGTTTTAGTTATGTCTGTTTGCTGTTTTATTCAGCTTATTTTCTCTTTTTGAGGGCAAGTGCCGCTGCCGCAGCGAAAGAAACGATTGCTGCCGCAGAAACAACGCCGATTACATCGGGAGCACCGGTGTTCGGGTTCTGGCTGCCGGGCTTGCCGGAGGAAGAACCGCTGCCGGAGTTGCTGCCGCCGTTGGACGGAGCTTTTACTTCCTCTGCGCTGAGGATATATTTGCCGAGGGTGGAGCCGGCTTTGCGCTCAATTTCAATTTCAACCTCGTCATAGAGGTTTACCTTGCCGTAGTCAACTACAAGCTTTGAGTCCTTGCCGTCGATATTGAGGTGGAAGGTTACCTTTTCAGACTCGTTGGTGTTAAGACCGAATTTTTCAAGAAGCTCGCCATAGGTGCAGCCAAGCTTCCAGGTGACGGTGAAGTCGGAAGCGATTGCCTGAGTGCCGTAGAAGGTAAGATAATAGTTGTCAAAAACCTTTTTGCCGTCAACGGTTTTATAGGCTTCGTCGCTTTCGTTAAGGAAGTTTACGCCGCTCTGGTTGGTTGCAACCTTGTCGATTTCCACGAGCACGGTGGGGTTCTTCGCACTGTTGCCGATGGTAATGCCCTTACCTGCAATGGCGCGGAAGCTTGTGGTGGAAATTACAAACGCTTTGTTGGTGGAAACTTTGTCCTCATAGTAACCCCAATAACCAAAGTCAGCCTTGTTGGTTTCTTCGTTGATGGGGAAAATTTCGCCCTTTGCGTTTGCTTTAAAGTTCTGTGCGTAATATTCAACGGTATCTTTGGAAGCGATTGCTACGTCTGCAACAACGTTGTTTTTAACGCCTGCATATGATTTTCCGTCAGAAGCGCCGGTGGCTTTTGCCTGGAAAGAACCGATTGCGTAATCAACACCGAAGTTGTTTGCGATTTTAACTTTGATGATATATACGCTCTGGTTGCAGTTTGCGGCATATCTGCTGGTTTTGCCTTCGGTATTAAGTGCCTTTGCGGCAGCCTTTACCTCAATATAATCGGTACTGGAATTTACGGTTTCAACGGTAACAACAGTCTGCTCGGTCTTTTCTGCGTTATAGGTGATGCCTTCAAGCTCAGAACCGGATTTGGTAAAGGAAACAACGGGGGTACCCTCTTTAACAACGGTGTACTCGTCGTTTTCTTCGTCATATGTTACCTCGTTTACAACGGTGGTTACCTTGTCGTAAGATACGGCATTGCCGCTTTTGCTGTCGGTAACGCTGAAGGTAATGTCATCGCTGAGGGATTTCCATACTTCGTCGTCTGCGGAATGTTTTGCAGGATCATAATCAAGAACCTCTGCGGAAACAATTCCGTTGCTTTCTACTTTAACATTTTTATAAGTGCCGGGTTTAAAGATCATTGCAAAATATACAACGCCGCCCATACCGTTGGTATAATAGGTAGCGGTGTTGTCGGTGGTATCCGTCGGAGCGGTCCATATGTCTGCGTCTGCAATCTTAATATAGGTACCTGCGGCGCTGGTTATTTCCTCGGTAAGGTCAATAATGTTCATTGCAAAGGCAGAAACGCCCATTGCAGCTACCATCATAACCGCAAGCACAAGAGCAAGAGCTTTTTTCATGTGTTTTTTTCCTCCGTTTTATTTTCAGGAATTTTCTTTACGCAGAAAGCAATGCGTGCTCTCCGCACGCTTTCTGTTGAGGCAATTTTAACCTTGTGCGACAAATTCAAAAAACAGTTTTTTTGCAAAACCGTCGTTTTTCCCATTTAATTTGCGCCGTTTCTTTGCGCTTTGTAAAAATCGCTGTCACATAAAGAAAATTTTATGGCAACAGAGGAAACTGTTTTAAACCAAAGGTACTTTTTTCTTTCACCTTTTCATCATTGGTACAATATGCCGGCGGCTCTTGGGAAATAATTTTCCCAAGAGCCGCTTTATGATTATTTAGGTATAATAAGCATCATGCGTTCCGCAAGAGTTTCACCCGAAAGCTCGTTTTCTTCCGCAATTTTTGTGCGGCCTGTTCCGTAGCGTTTGGCAATGTCCCATATATTCTCTCCCTTTTCGGCGTAATACAAAATAACCGCCGCCGGGTCTTTCCTGCGCGGCCTATCCTCAAAAGCGTCAAAGGAAACAAGGGCGTTTACTTCGGATATTACATAGACCGTGCCCTCAATGAATATTTCCGCCGAAATTTCCGTTCCGCCGTGCCCGTTTGTATAGTCCTCCGAAATAACGGAAGCCGAAAGATTATAGAAAGCCTTTCGGCATTTTCCTGCCGGAGAAGGCGCCTCTCTCTCCACCGCTTTTTCGTAATATGAAATTCCGCCCTCCGCATTTTTGGCAAAAACGCAGATTTTTACGCCAAAGCATATTTTTCCTTCGGAATCGAGCCTTGGTCCCGGAAGCGTTTCAGTCCAGCAGTCTATTATTTCCGTACCGGAATCCGTAAATTCAATGCGTTCGCGTATGTTTTCGCTGAATTCTGCCGGGAATGTTCCGCTTATTACCTCTGCAGGGGCGCTTTCGGCATTGCTTTCGTACTTTTCAGAGAACATATCCGTAACAAGCTGCGCCGCACTCTGACGGTATACTCTTGCAAAAGCGCCGACACGCACCTTTATTTTCACCGTGCTGCCGTCCTCATTCGGCGTAATTTCGGGGAAATCCGCGCAGAGCCGCACATCGCAGGTGTCATCGCCTGAAATTCCGGGAGCGTCTATAATTCTGCTTACGGGGAAATCAAAGCACGAGGTTAAATACTCCTCCGGCGCAGAAAGGTCTTCCCGCTCCGGGGTCCAAAGCATTTTTACCCTTACGCTGCCCTTTACCGCTACCTTATCCTGAATTACATGACATTCCTCCGCCTTGGCGGAGGCGCTGCTGCGAATAATTCTTCCTATGGGCGGCTTGCCGTAGCCCGTTTCCTGCTCTTCCTCAAGAGTAAAGCTTTTATAATATTCCCCCGCTATCACAGTTACGTTTTCGGAACAGCTTTTGCAAACTGCCCCCGCGCCCTCTGCCATGCTTATAAAATCCCGCGGCTGCGCCGTAACGGTGCGCAGGGTAAGCTCCAGGCTTGTGTGAACGTCAATGCGCCTTTTGTTCACTGCCCGGCAGCTTACCTCTCCGGTCACAGCTTCCGCTTCTGCGGCGGCAACGCCGCCCTCGCCTACAAAAGTATGGCTAAAGGGCTGAATTTGCCCGCAAAAGCAGAATTCGCCTTCTTCCGAAACATAGTTTACTTCTATACTGACGTTTCCTGAAACCGTTTCTCCGGATTCATCCGACAAAACGGGCGCCGGCAAGGCCCTTGCGGAATACCGCAATATCTTCATAACGTCGGGGTAATAATCCGGCAGTATCATTGAACATTCAACCGGAAGAACAGCCTTTTTTTCCTCGGGAGTGCCGCAGCACACAATGCTGCATTTTGTTATGTCAAGCTCCATAAAAATTCCTCTCCTTTTGGTTTTTCTTGTGCATACTATGCAGGCGGCTTTGGTTTTATTCCTTGTGGAACTTTTTCGGAGATGGCGGCTACCCATTCCCTCATCACCCTGCATAAATTCCCCGCTCAATTTTTGTGCACCATGCCGAATTTTCAAAAAAATCGCAAAAACGTGTTGCATTTTTGCGATTTTTTGCTACCGCTTGTTTTGATTACAAAAATATTTTCTTTATTCCGTAAATTGACAAATATCAAATATTGCTGTAAGATATATTTGAGACAAACGAAGTAAATAAAATTCTAAAGATTCTTTTTTTTGTGATGTAACACTTGTCTTAAATTCTTCAATTAACCGTCATCGGTTTAATTTAACAAAATACAACAAATAGAAGGTTTTTATGAAAAGGCTAATTTTATTCCTCATCGTTTTTGCTCTGTGTCTGTTTTGCGGATGCACAACATCAAACAATGAAGAAAAACAGCAAAACAGTATATCGGAAAGTATAAGTGAGGTTGAAAGCTCTCTTTCATCGGCAAGTATTTACGAAAGTTCTGTCTCTTCCGAACCCGGCTCTGCCGTTCAGTCGGAATCCTCCTCTGCTCCGCCACAATCCTCTGCTTCATCTGCGCCTCCGTCTTCCGCTTCATCATCGGCTAAACCGCCCGCCTCGTCTTCTTCCTCCTCTAAACCCTCGCAAAAAAATATAAAAGCCCCGAATGATTACTATGTCTCCCTCGACTATTATCTCGATTCCGGATTTTATGGCAACAGAGAAAACGCGGAGCTTCTTTCCGGAACAACGGTTGATACAGCGCGCATTATTCCTGTTTATTCAATGAAATCGAGCTATGACCTTATGCGCGAGCAGTCTGAAGTCGATGCATTTCTTCAGGATTACGACAACGGAGTATCCATTTCCGATATGTGCGAGCAAAGTGGTACTTATTATGCCGCTCTTTCCGACGGAAACACAGCCTATCTCGAACTGAAAAACGGCGTTCTCCGCGTATCGGCGGTTGGCGGTAGTCCCTTCAAATTCGACTTCCCGTCCAAAGTTTCCAACTATGACGGAAACGCCACAAGCGCCAAGTACCTTTTGATAACCCGCCTGCTTCGCGGAATACTCGTTTCCGACGGCAGCAGCGAATCCTTTATCGTTCTTGAATCCCTTGATCCGTTCGATAAAAAGTTCAAGACGAATACGCTGTACCCAATTTCCGATATAGTCGAATTTATCCGAAATAATAAAGATTACGGTTTCTGATTTGCTCCTTTTAAATTATATTGCGGAAGCACCCTCTGCCGGATGGCAGAGGGTGCTTCCTTTTTTGCTATAAAATTTTCATATGTTTGTCGTGTACATAAAGATTCCGCTGTCGGTAAAATCTATAACGCCATAGCTCGGCGCGCCGCTGCGCGGGCGCGAGCAGCTGCCCGGATTCATTATATAAAGCTCACCCGAACGTTCCACAAGCGGCAGGTGCGTGTGCCCGAAAAGCAGTATGTCCGCGGCGTGTTTATGCGCTTCTTCGACTATTTGCTCCGTGCCGCCCTTCACCCCATAGAGATAGCCGTGGGTGAAAAAAATGCGTTTTCCCGCAAAATCTGCAATATCATAGTCCGGCGCTTCGCTTGCATAGTCGCAGTTTCCGCGAACGAATAAAATTTTCTTTTCAGGATAAATATACCGCAGATATTCGAGTTCCCGTTCGCCGTCGCCAAGGTGTATAAAAAGCTCGGCGTTTTCGCGGTGGCGCTCCATAATGCGCTCCAGCACATCATAATCGCCGTGACTGTCTGAAAAAACCACTGCCCGCGGCACTGCACCGCACCCCCTTTCCGGAATATCGGAAAAATCCGTTTCATATGAATTATTATATTCCGTTTTTGCGCATTGCACAAGGCGGAAAAACATTTTATGTTACGAAAGGCGGAATTTTTATGAATATGAATCTCACTCCACAGCAACAGCAGGAGCTGATAAACGCCGCAAGCCGACAGCTTGGCATAAGCCGCGAGCAAATTATTGCCATGCTTCAAAACGGCAAAGCCGAAAGCCTTGCAAGCAAGGCCGGATTTCCCATTCAGCAATATATTAACAATCCTGTCGCCATTGAACGCCTGCTTTCAGACCCCGCCGCCCAAGCGGTAATCAAAAAGCTGATGGGGGGCGGCTGATATGCCGGATTTGAGCGAACAGCTCTCTTCAATTTTACAAAATCCCCAGGCTCAGGACAGCATTCGCCAGCTTATGGGCGTGCTTGGGCAGCCGGCACAAAATTCTCAACCGCAGCAAAGTAGCCCGCCTTCGTTTGATTTTTCGGCGCTTTTAAATAATATTAACCAGCCGCCGCCGTCTTCAAATGCCGAATCTTCCGGCCTTGACATAAATACCCTGATGAAAATTCAAAAGATTTTTTCCAAAATGAATTGCGATGACAAAAATATTTGCCTTATTCGCGCATTGCGGCCTTATCTTAAAGACCCAAAGAAGGCGGATGACGCCATAAATATGCTGCGGCTTTTAAGCGTACTTCCGGCTCTTAAGGATTGCGGCATTTTCGGGAGGGGGTAACTTTTGAAATGGTATCACAACGATTATTCACAGGAGGCGCTTGAGGAAATGCAGAGGGAAGCCGAACAGCGGGTTCGCGAAAGCCGCGAGCGCGCCCGCCTTATTTCAGGCACAGCATTTCCGCAGGAATCGGCGCTGCCGCAGAACAAATCGCAGGAGCATGCCGCCTCTTTCAGGCAAAACGCCAATTTTAATTCCGGCGGCTTTTCCGCACAGCAGCAACATCCTGTGCCGTCTCATCAGGGCGGAGCTTTTTTGCAGAATTCTCCTGCCGCTCCGCCGTCATTACAGCAGGGCGGAGCCTTTCCGCAAAGCCCCTTTTCGGCACTTTCTGAAATGCTTGGCGGCTTTGGCAGTGATAAGCTAATAATTCTTGCGGTGCTTTGGCTTCTTTGGAACGAGCATGCCGATGCAAAGCTGCTGCTGGCTCTTATTTATATAATGCTGTAAAAAATTCCGCCGCTTTTCTGCCAAAAGGCAATCTTTTTGCCAAATTCGTATTTTTAAAGCAAACAGCGTCCCGTGCTTATTAAGGCAGGGAACGCTGTTTTACTTTATTCGCCGAAAAAGAACGAATCGCATATATTTTCTTTGCCGAAAATTGCCGCGGCGCCGCGGTACATTGCCTTGGCATGAATTCTGTCATGCCATATAAAGCGGCGCAGAACCTTATAAAGGCTCCACTCCTCATCATAGCTGCCGATGCGCACCGAATTTTTCAGAAAATCCGGCTGCCGTTCAAGCGCGGCAAAGCCTTTTTCTCTGCATGATAAAATATCCGGTCCATTTTCCGCGTCAATTCCCGCTTCACCGAAATAATAGCTGTTTACGTTCATGGTATGGGCGTACATTTCCTCCGCTGTCTGCGGAACTTTACCGTAAAATGCGGTGCGTCTTTGCACAAGTTCTATGCTTTTATCCGGAACGGAATCATACAGCCTTTGAAAATCCCGCGCCGATTTCAGCGCAAGAGCTTTTTGCCTTTCATATTCCTCAAGTGAAAGCGGCTGCCGTTCCGTATCAAAAATCACGTCGGAATCGGCGTCCTCTGTATTAAGCGTGCTTTCCTTTTTGAGCACGGCGAGCACCGTACATTCGTGCTCAAAATTTTCCGGCGGTTTTTTGCCTGTTTTCCAGTGCTCAAAGCGTGCAGACTCCGCCGGAAGCTTTGCAAAAGCTTCTTCTGCCGTTTTTCCCCGGGAAAAGGCCCCGGGCAGATTCTGTAAATATACAAGGCAACCTTTTTCGTTATATTCCAAAACCGCTTCAAGGTTCATGTTATCAGCTCCGTTTCTGTGCTCATTATAGCATTCATTCACGGCTTTTTAAAGCTTTTTTAAGTTTTTCCTCGTTTTATTGACAGTTATCGCCGCTGTGCATATAATAGCAGATAGTAACAGCAGTATTTGCTATGGAGGATTTTTAAAATGAAAGACAGTTCAAAAATAAAATTCATCTGTTCGGGAATTTTGTTTGTGCTTTTTTGTGCTTTGATTTTTGCGGTTAAATTTGTCGATGTGCGAGCCATCGGCCCGGAAAGTTCTTCAATCGGCCTTGCCGCAATAAATGAAGCCGTGCACGATTTTTTCGGGGTAAATCTTGTTTTGTACAAAATCACGAACATTTTAGGCTATGCCGCAATTGCCGTTGCGGGTTGCTTTGCGCTTTTCGGCGTATACCAGCTTGTCACCCGCAGAAGCTTTAAAAAGGTTGACCCGGATATTTATGTCCTTGCAGGCTGCTATGCCGTCGCCGTGCTCATCTATATATTTTTTGAGTATATAATTATAAACTACCGCCCTGTTGACATGGGTTCGGGGCTTGAAGCTTCTTTTCCCTCTTCTCATACGGTGCTCTCTTTATGTATAATGAGCACCGCCATCGACCAGTTCTTTCACAGAATAAAAAGCCGCCCTCTTTCTTTGGCTCTTTGCTGCAGCTGCGGCGTGCTTGGCGCTGTAACGGTTGTCGGCCGCCTTGTTTCCGGAGTGCACTGGTTCACCGATATACTCGGCGGCGTGCTCATTTCCGGAGCTGTCCTGCTGCTCTATCTCGGCCTTTGTGAAAAGCTTCGTAAAAGCGGTCGGAATTCGCAATAAAAGCACTTTTCTCATTTTTGTTTCATAATAATTCCATTGCCGCGGCAAGCGCAGCACCAATCTTTGGCGGCAAAAGCCGCATATACAAAAGTCCTCGTGCTCAAATGAGCACGAGGACTTTTGCGTTTGGCACAAATTTATAAGAAAGTGAGCTTTAAACTTTATCGGCTGTGATTTTGAGCACCGCAGCCGCTGAACCGCGAATTATGCGCCGAATACTTCCGCGCCGGTGTTCGGGTTTTCTTCACCGTTTGACGCTGCTGCTTCGCTGGCGCCGATGTGGATTGTTCCTTCGCCGCCGGTAAGTTCCTCATATGCCGCAATTGCGTCAAGAAGAACGCCGTAATTGCTTACAAGCTCTTTCTGATTTGCGGTAAGCGCTTTATATGCGGCTCTTGCGGCGTTGATTGCGCTTTTGCTGTTAAGGGTAACTTCGCCGATTGCGTCAATCATCTTTTCAACAGCCTCTGCCTCGGGTCTGTTTGCAAGATATTCGTCATTCGCTATCGGAATAGAGAGTTCGGGAAGCCGGCTGAGTACCATCTTTGCAGTAGGAGCGTTGAAATTTCTGTCCATTCCTACCGCATATGTAATTCCGCGGTGGCCGCCTACCGTGGTATTGCCAAAGCCGCCCATTTTTATTGCGCCTTCAAGAGAATAGCTGTCTCCGTTCCAATCTGCGGGAATGGTGATTTCGATAAACTGACGGACGGGGTTTCCGCTGAAATCATATACGCCGAAGGGACTGCCCGCTTTTGAACGGAACACGGTTTCGTCCTCTGCTTTATAGTAAAGCGACGCACTGAAATTGTAAGCGCCGGAAAGCTTTTCCGCAGGGTTTACAAGGTTCGTAAACTGCACCTTTACGGTATCGCCCGCCTTGGGTCTGTTTGCGTAAAAGTCAAGCGCGTTGCCTTCGCTGTCATAAAGAGTATAGCTTACTTTTCTTGTGGTGATTACCTGATAGGTTGCCTTGCCGTCTTTTTCAACTTTAATGATATGACGCCCGGAGGTAAGACCGCTTACCGTAACCTCGCCGTTTTTATCTGTAAAAACGCCCTTTGTAGTGAATCCGGTAAAGAAAAGCGCTTTGCCCGCAACAGAGCGGTCAACGCTGACCTTGCTGCCCGCTTCGGGGGTGAAGCTGTAAGACGCGCCGGAATCTCCGAGATAAAAAATTATATCGTGCTCCGCGTCGATGGCGCTTTCGGCGCTGTCTATTCTGTCAATGGTCATGTTGGTGTTTACGGAAGAGCCGTCCGCACCTACGGTTACTGCAAAAACACCGGTGCATTCCGGCCATATGGCAGAAAATTCCTTGCTTGCTGTGTTGCTCTGCCCCTGCATATGGGTCATTGCATCATAGGTTACAAGCACTATTGCCATGCCTTCTTTGTTTGCAACCATATTCGCAACGGAGCTGTTGTTTTTGTCTGGGGTGACGGTAACTACATCGCTGGGGTTGCCCTCTGCGTCAACAACCTTATAGTGCATATCCGGAAGGGCAACCTTTGAGTTCATAAAGTTCTCGATAGCCATCCAGTTGCGAAAGACGTTAAGCTCATAGCTTTCGCCCACTTCCATGTTCATATATCCCTTTTCGTTTATATTAAGATATATGTCCGCTCTGTCATAGACGTTTTTTTCAAAACGGAAAACGCTGTTTTTTGTAAAAGAGGAATCACCTATGTGAAGGTCGCTTTCGGTTACGGTAATTTCTTTGGGTGCGCTCCATTTTTCAAACTGCCAATAGGTAACGCCGTTGGGGTTCTGAACGCGATAGAAGGTGTTTCCGCTTACGGTATCGGGAACGGTGAACACCGCGGTAACGCCGTTTTCGTCCTCGGTAACGGAGGAAGCTTCAAAGAAATTGTAGATATAATAGTTGCTGAAAACGCCTGCGCTTACAGTAGAGCCTTTGGGTGCTTTGAAAGTGATATTAAGCGCCTGAGGAATTTTTGCGGTTATGGAAATGTTGCTTGTTGTTTGGTTTTTATTTTTGGTAACAGTTACAGGCATGGCCGTGGCCGCCTTTTCTCCGATGGGAGTAAAGGTTGCGTTAATGGTGTCGCCGCTCATAAAGAGAAAACTCATATATTCGTTTCCCCAAGCCACGGTTTTGCCAATGGTTACTTCGCGTTTTGTGCCGTCCTGACCTGTAATGTCAAGTTCAATGGTATAATCCGTTCCGTAAACCCAGCCGGAATTTGTAGCATGAAGCTCATAAACGCGGTTGAATTCAAAGCTTGTACTTTCGGAATTTACCGTAATGGCAATTCCGCCGCACATATTTCCTTCGCTGTCATAGCCCTCTACCCAATAGTCGCCTTCGGGAAGTTCTGTAACATATTTAAGAGCATATCCGTCAGCAACGGCTGCGTTGCCTTCAAGGAAATCAGAATCACCCTTCACCTTGCCGTCATAGGAATAGACTTTAAGGCTTGCTGTCTGGGCGCTGTGAACGCCTTTAAGTTCAACGGTAACGCCGCCCGAAAGCAAAACTGCGTTTTTCATTTTACTTTCAGGCTCTTCAGCTTTGTTTTCTTCTTCCGATTGCTGTTCTTCTGCATTAAGGTCAATCTGCTGTAATTCGTCAGCAAACGCCATTACCGGAAGCATTGAAAGTACCATCAATACCGCAAGCAGTAATGACACGATTTTTTTCATAAAAAATCTCCTTCCGTTTCTTTTCTTTTTATATGCAAACGGCAAATGCCGAAATTGCCCCGCTTTATTTTCAGCAGCACGGCAAAAACAAAAGCCCCGCACGAACAAATCCTTTCGGCTTATCCGTGCGGGGCGTAAATTCACTTTTTTGCTGTATAGCAAAGCTGATGCGTCCTTCGTCCGAATAAGTCTTCCGGCTATGCTTCACAGCTGTTCCCGCCTTCTCATACCGGCTTCTGCTCCGGCACAATGGCATTTTGAGCTTTGCTCTGCAATACGGCAAAGCAGTACGCGTTCGTTTTGCGTGCTGCAATGTGCGCTCGCGCGCACGGTAATACCGTGCGGCTCTCTTTTTTGCGCGTTCCTTTAATAATTCTTTCGATATATTGAATTGTCAAAAATACTCAAAGCATTTACTCCTATATTATGCTTCAGCAATGACGCTTTGTCAAGCCAAACAGCAAAAGACAGCAAAAACGGTTCGTTTTTATAACATTCTATCCTGTCTATAAGAAAGCGGCTCTGCCCGCTTATTATGTATGAATAAAAAAGCACCGTTTTGCCAAATTTCAAAGCTCGCCGACAATAATTTCTCCGGCGGTGGCGGCGGTTACACCCGCCGCGTTTGCTTCGTCCGTATCAATATGCATTGCCGGAGCAAACTTTGGGCTTACGCGTACTACCACATCGCCGAAAATTGTTGTACGTTCTGCGGATTTGATTTTCACAAACACAATCTGCTTATCTTCAACGCAGAATTTTTCTGCCGTTGCCGGGTCAAGATGAATGTGGCGTTTTGCGGCAATTACCCCTTCGGAAAGCTCAACCTCTCCGCATGGGCCAATCAGCCTGCAGCTTCCGGAACCGGAAAGGTCGCCGCTTTCACGAACCGGCGCCGCGACGCCCAGGGTGCGCGCATCCGTAAGCGAAACTTCAACCTGGGTCTGCGCCCTTGCCGGCCCAAGAACTATTACATTCGGGATGGATTTTTTCTCGCCCACCACATTGACTCTCTCCTCGCAGGCAAACTGCCCGGGTTGAGAAAGCTCTCTCTTTTTTGTAAGTTCTGCACCCTTTCCGAAAAGTATTTCAATATGCTCTTTTGAAAGGTGAACGTGCCTTGCGCTTGTTTCGACCATTACTTCTGCCATTTTGCAGTCCTCCTACACTTTTATACATTATATAATATAATTATAATTACTTTCCCCGCCTTTTTCAATAGAGTACAAAAATCCCCCGATGCTCATTTTGAGCACCGAGGGATTTTGCAAAGTTTCTTGTTTTATGCCAGCCAGGGGCAAAGCCACAGCAGCAAGGTAACAGCGGCGGTAGCCATAGTTGTTGCAAGAGTGGTGGTTACAAAAATTGCCGGATATGAATCCTTCATCTTAAGGTCGGAATAGGTAACCGTCATTAGAATCGTTCCGCTGTGCGGAAGAGAATCCAAAGTTGTTGCGGAAAAAGTCGCTATTCTGTGCATAACCGATGCGGCAAGCCCTTTGGATTCCAAAACCGGCTGTACTATCGGCAAAACTATGGACTGACCGGTGGTGGAACCGCCGGTAAGCGCGCAGAGGAACGCGACTGAAATTACGCAAAGCAAAATCGGGTTTACTTTAATTCCGAGAACGGAGTCGACTATGTTCTGAAACGCGGGAACTTGCTGAACGCAGGTTGCAAAGCCGAAAACCGCGCCTATGCTGCCCACGGGAGTGAGTGCGGAAACAAATCCTTCGTTTACATAGCTCTTAATCTTGTCCTTATCCATATATTTATAGAACAGAACAAGTGAAAGTACCGAAGAAGCCAATGTGCAGAAAATTATGTTTACGGAAAACACGTTGAACATTACAAAAAGCACTACCAGTGGAATAAGAGAAATCCAAAAGCCCGGCATTGCCTTATCGGAAGCGGTTATCGAATCCTTGGGGCCGTATGCGAAACTTTCCCCATTTGCCTTTGCGTTACTTATCATCTTGTTGAGCACAAGCACCATCACAACCACTTCCACAATTATTCCCACAATGCCCGGAATAAGCCCTGCCGCAGGGCTTGTTCCGAGGATTTGACTGGGAATCATATTTGTGGGCTGGGGCGCTCCCGGTCCGCTTAATGCAAAGGTGCAGCAGCCGCCGAGAATCACGCCGGGAACAAAGCGTTTCGGAATATTGCAGCGTTCAAACACCGCCAAAGCAATGGGATAAATCGTGATAATTACTATTGCCGCGTTTATGCCGCCGTAGCAGATTATTGCCGAGGCGCAAATTACCACAAGTATGCCCATAATCTGCTTTTTCTTTTCGGAACCGGAATCTTTAAGAAAAGCCCCGCAGAGTGTGTTTGCAATAGAGGAGGCCGCTCCGCTTACGGCATAGATTTTTGCCATTACGGAGCCGAAAAGGAACATTCCGAAAAGGCTTGTGAATATTGCTCCGATTCCGCCTATGTAGGACTGTGCTATGGTTTCGGTAAGCGGAAGCCCCGCGCAGAGTATTACAACTACCGACGCAAGAAAGCTTGCCAAATACACCGACCAGTTTTTATATGTTACAAATATCAGTATCGCAAAGCCGAGAACAATTCCTAAGATTTGCATAAAGATTACCAGCCTTTTACCTTTTTAATTCCGGTAAATCCAAGCACCGCGCAAACGACCATAACGGGAATCATTGCGATAAATGCGCCTTTGTAGGACTGGGTCATATCATAAACAGCGTTAAGAAGAGGGCTTCCTACGAAAGCGCCGATGCAGATCATAGCCTGAATCCAGCCGGTGAAAGAAGCGGAATCCTTAGGTCCAAAAGCGGAATTTACCATTGCGCAGGAAAGAACCTTCGGGAACAGGTACGCAACGCCCATAAGAATGCAGACAACATACATAATCGCTGCGGAAGGAGTGGTAAACGCCATAAGAGCAACGCAGGCAATGAATGCGCAAATCAGCACAAGCATTGTGATGCGGCATCCAAGCCAGTCGGCAACTGCGCCGCCGGGAATCATGGTAATTGCGTTAACAAGGAACACCATACCGAAAATAGAGCCTACAAGAGCGGGGTCAAAGCCAAGGTCGGACATATAAACAGAAAGGTTCTGATAGGTTGCATAGAAGCACATACCAAAGAGGAAGAAAACGCCGAGAATTGCATAGAAGTTATAGGTTTTAAGTGCCTGTTTAAGGGTAACTCCGGGAAGCTCGACTTTTTCGCCGTTGTCGGCTTTTGCTTCAACCTCATCGGCAAAGCAGGGGGCAATTCCAAGATCCTTGGGGTCTTTTCTGAGAAGAAGACGAATAACAACTACAGCAGCAACCATTCCGATTGCAATGTAGCGAAGCGTTGTTGCATAACCAATGCTTCCGATTGCAGAACCTACAACCTTGCTGCCAATGGTGCCGCCAAGTGCGCCTGCAGTCATGGAAACTGCAAGAAGGGTTGCCTGGCCTTTTGCAAACCATTTGTTAAGAAGAGTAATGGTAATTGCAGAAGAGAAGAACGCGGCGCAAAGACCTACAAGCAGCGCTCCGCAATAGAACACATAGATGTTGGAAGTGGTGGAATAGATAAAGAAGCCTGCCGCAAGTCCAAGACCGCCGAGAACCGGAACATTCTCGTTTTTAAGAAGTTTATTTATTTTGCCGAACTGAGTAAGATAAATTGCGCTGGAAAGAGAATGAATAGAGAATACCAAAGAAAACTGTGTTCTGCTGATTTCAGGGTACTCTGTCAGTATGGGAGACATAAATTGGCTTACTACGCTGTAAGAACAGGCATAGTAAACATTCATAATAATGGTTGCGAGAAGGACAATATATCCGTAATGGAATCTGAATTTTTTCTTTTCCATTTTATGTTTCCTTTCTTTTCGTAATCTTTTTCGTGATTTTATTAACGTCCACAGGTCAAAATAAACACCGCTTTTATGCGGCGTTTATCTGGCTTTTCAGGCATCAGTCTTCGTAGGTGTCTCTCTTGATGCGAAGATAGTCAAGTTCCGCAGGAGTAAGCTCGATTTCTTCCATTGCTTTTATGCAGTCCTCAAGCTCCCAGGAATTCTGAGGACCTATCTGTGCAGCCAACGGAAGATCCTGTGAAAGAACATATGCAAGAGCTATGTTGGTTGCGCTGCAGTCATGAACCTTTGCAAGCTCAAGCGCACGTCTTCTGCGTTCAAAGTTTTCTTCTGTAAGGAAAGATTCTTTGGTAAGCATGGGAGCCTTTTCAGGGTCATATGCGGGCAGCGGCGGATCCGCAAAGAAGCCTGCGCCCTGTGCAGCCCATGCGAAAAGCGCAATGTTGTTGTCCTTGTGCCACTGTGCAAACTCGTCGTCTGCATACCAGGTTCCGGGCCAGCGGTTATACTGCGCGTGAACAAGACTGTAAGACGGGCTGCTTACGGAAGGTCCGCGATAGTTCATTCTTTTGCAGTAAGCAATAGCTTCCGCCACACGGGACGGCTGCCAGCTGCTTACGCCGAAAGCTTTGAAATAGCCCGCAATACGAAGTTCCTCCATTTTATCCATAAGCGCCTCAACGGGAACATGGGGGTCATCCCTATGAATAAGGTAAAGATCGAAATAGTCAACGCCCACACGGTCAAGGCTGTACATAAGATCCTCGTAGATAAAGGTCGGGCTTACACGAACGAATTCCTCATGCAGGCGGCCTTTTCTGTCGATAAGGCAGTTGCAGCATTTGTCGGAAATCATTATGTCTTCTCTTTTTACCTTGGTGCTGCGAAGCCAGCGGTCAAGAACCTCTTCGCTTTTTGCAATGCCGTTGCCTTTTCCGTAATAACGGCCGGTATCAATCATTGTACCGCCGCGTTCCACATAAAGGTCCATCATTTTGTGTGCTTCCTCTTCTGCATCAAGAGTGAACCACGCTGTTCCGAATATGAGTCTTGGCACTGGTTTGTCAAGTCCTCGTACGTTAATGTACTCCATAATTAATTCCCTTTCTTTTTTTTATTTCATCGATCGACTTTTCGTTTACAAAATAACACTTTGAAATAAAAATTTCAATAATATTTCAGATATTTCACAAAAAACTGCATTTTTCATGTATAATTGACAAATATCAAAGAAATTATTCTTTATTTATTGTCATCTGGCTTTTATATTTTTAACAGTATATAAGTTTTCTGAAATTTATGAAATTATTTATTTACTTTTTTTCGGATATGTGCTAATATTATGTTATTATAAATTTTCCTTAAAAGGGGTAAACCATGTCAATTACACAGAAAGAAATTGCAGAGTATGCAGGAGTTTCCTGCGCAACCGTTTCAAGAATTATGAATAATCCGGAGCTTGTCAAGCCCTATCTTGCCAATAAAGTATATAAAGCAATGCATGAGCTCGGCGTCGAGGTAAACGGCGCCTCACTTTCTGAAGAAAAGCGCAACAGTGTCCTTGTGGTGGTTGATGATTTTATGTATTCACTGTTTGCTTCTCTGATTTCCGGAGTTTCGAAATCCCTTAATGAAAATCATCTTTCAATGGTGCTTTGCAACAGCGGCGGTAACATTGAAACGGAACGGGAATATATAACCATGGCCTGTCGCGAAGGTTATGTGGGAATAATATTTGTAACTGCCCTTGATACTCCCGAATACCGAAAGATGATGAACAATATTTCAATTCCCGTTGTTATGCTCAACCGTAAAATCGACGGGCTGAACTATGATTCCGTCCAGCTTGCGCATTTTGACTGCGCGCAGACTGCCGTGCGCTATCTTTATAAAATGGGTCATAAGCGCATTGCTTTTCTTACAACGGAAACCGAATCCACAAATACAAGGGATGAAAAAATCGGCTTTATGAATGCCCTTTCCGAACTCGGCCTTTCTTTTGCAGAAGCCGAAAAAAGTATTTTTACCGAACCCAATACTTATTCAGGCGGTTCTGATTTTGCCAACCGCTTTGTTCACGAAGGGCTTGATTTTACCGCTCTTTATCTTTTGAGCAGCGAACAATGCACCGGTTTTGTTGCAAAATTTCAGCAGCTTGGAAAACAGATCCCCGCTGATTTAAGCCTTCTTGTGCTCAACCGCGTTCCAATCCTTCTCGGAAGCGGCATAAGCATAACCACCCTTGATCAGCCGTCAAAAGAGATGGGTATGAAAGCGGTGGAGCTTTTGCTCAAACGCTCCATTAACCCAAAAGCCGACCATACGAATGTTCAATTCAGCGCAAGCCTTGAAAAAGGCAGCAGCATAAAAAATCTTTCTGACCGGTAAAAAACAGATTTTGTTCACAAACCGCCGAAAACCATACAAAAGCAGCGAATGCCCGTGCTCAAATGAGCACGGGCATTTCGTTTGACTGCATTGCGGCATAAAAAAATCCCCAAAGCAATGCTGCGGGTGGATAAGGAAGTATAACGAACTTAATACATTCATGGCATTGCAGAGATAGAAACCAAGACATCAATCGAAAGGTTGGTGTCTTTTTCTATGTCTAAAAATCCGCACATTCGTATAATATGAATCCCTTTGCTACAATGTAGTCAAAGGAGGAAAGATTATGAATACTACATTTTATCTTGCACTTGATGACGGCGAACGCAGTATGATTATCCGTTCTCTCAATAATTCATCTGAATCTCAAGGTCAAGGCCGTCATTAAAATAAGGAATATAAGCCAGATCCCTTGCCGTGCTTTTTCCTCTGGGTTCGGATTTCACAAAATCGCCTCTTGAAATTTATCCTTCGCAGGGAGTAGAAAGTTTTGCTTTTTCGCAGGAAATTCTGATTTCTCTCTGCATAATTCTTCTTGCGTTATAGATGTTTTCTTCAGAAACGTTTGCAACAACCATAAGTTCGATATGGGTTTCAAGGAGTTTGTCAACGCCTTTATAAACCGGCGCTTCCTTAAAGATTTCCGGATATTCGGAAGGAAGTTCAGAAAGCGCTTCTTTAACGGCGTTTTCTGCTTCAACAAGGGAATCCTCATAGCTTACCGGAACGTTTACCACCGCAACGGAAGTTACATCGGAAAGGTTTACAAGGGAGCCAATTTCGCTGTTGTTGATGATTCTGATGTTGCCGCCAAGGTCGATTATGCTTATGGTGCGAAGACCGACGGATTTTACTTCTCCGCGGAAACCGTCAATAGTGATAATATCTCCGACTGCAATTTCGCCTTCAAGAATGATGAAAAGTCCTGTGATAACGTCTTCTATAAGGCTCTGTGCGCCGAAGCCGACGATTATTGCAAGAACGCCTGCGGAAACAAAGATTGCGGCAGTATCAACTCCAAGGCAGCTGAGAGCAACAATTGCTCCGCAGATATAAATTATGTAATAAAGAAGTTTTTCAAGAAGCTGGCGAAGAGTTTCGCTTCTGTGTTTTTTGAACTTAAGGCTTCCGATAGCGAATTTTACAAGGTTTGCCACCGCAAAAGTGATTACAAGCGAAAGAATTGCCGCGCCGATTTCTGCAAAGGTTATTCCTGCAAGGGCATTTTCTGCAAAATGCTCATCTGTAAAAGCGTTGATTCCGGTTTTTATGTTTTCCGGAAGAAATCCCTGGAGCGAAGGGCTGAAAACCACGACCGCAACGGCAATAAGAAGAATCGAGATGATTATTTTTCCAATATTTTTCTTTTCCATTTTACATCCTCTTTTCAAAAGTTATATTAAGGCCGTTCCATTCCGCAATAACTGCAGTAATAATAATCCATTCCTTCAGCAGGTCCCGTGCCAAGAACCCAGTTATGTGCATCGGGGTCAACAGGAAGCTGCTGCGCTTCCTGAATAATTTCTTGACATTCAGAACAATAAATCATATCGCTGTAACCGGGTTCGCAACAGGTTGGAGCTTGTCCGGGTTCAACAATTTGGGTGTGCGGTGCAAGGGGAAGTTCTTTTGCCTCGGTAAGCTGCTGCTGGCATTTTCTGCAGTAACTGCTGTCACTGAGCCCGGGCCTTACGCAGGAAGAAGCATATCCCTGAACAATCACCGGGTCATGAGCATAAGGTATAACGCTTTGTGCAACAATTGTCGCTCCGCAAACGGAACAATGGCTTCCTTCGGTAAGTCCGGTAGTGGTGCATGTTGCCTCAACAGCCGGATCCGTGACTTCCGTATGCGGGACACTTACAGATTCCTGTGCAACAATTGTTGCTCCGCAAACAGAACAATGGCTTCCTTCGGTAAGTCCCGGATTTGAACATGTTCCCGGAACAGCACTGTCGGTGACTATATTGTGTTCAGTCGTCGGTATTTCTTCCTGTTTTACTATAACTACACCGCAAACGGAACAATGGCTACCTTCAGTAAGGCCTTTTTCTTTACAGTTTGCTTCAACGGCCGGATCTTTTACTTCGGTATGGGAAGCTGTTATTTCCTCTTCAAAAACAAGCGTTCCACAGGCGACACATTCCTTATGGCGGTGTCCGGGAACGGTACATGTTGGTTCAAAATCTATTATCCAATCCCCGGCAAGATGTTTTCCGGCCGCAATTATTCTTGTTTCAAGAACAGATTCACAGTTTTTGCAAAGATGGATTTCCGTTCCGTCATCCTTGCATGTTGCCGGAACCGAAACTATCCATCCACCGGGAACATGTTCAAGAACAGGGATTGTCTCCGTCTTGAGTTTTTCTCCGCAATCGGAGCAAACCAACATTTTTTCTCCTTCCGCAAGACATGTGGCACAGATAACGGTTTCCCATTCGTCCGCTTCTTTATGGATATGAGTTTCCTGACCTATTTCATTTTGTATAAACAGATCTCCGAAAGCTTCCGGTGCTCCGGTTATAACAACAGCACTTGCCGTTGCAACAATGGCGCCCATCTTCAAAGCTTCGGCCGCTTTTGTGATCAGAGAAACCCTTTCTCTGCTTCTTTCAGAAGAAGTAAAAGCCTCTTCGTCCTCATCATCGGAATCCTCTTCTTCTTTTTCCTTAAGTCCGCTGCAGAATTCTTTGTTATATTCGTCAGAATGAAAAAATCTTTCGTCAAATTCCTTAGTTTCTTCAAGGAAAGAAAATTCTTCGTTTCCAACAAATTCGTCGGAAGTTTCTGTGTGCTCATTTTCAAAGCCATCGGTTCTGAATTCGTCTTCATAGGCCATTTTTATCATCACCAACCTTTATAACGGTGCTCACGTTGCAAAAGACGCGTGCTCAAAATTCAAGGTCTATGGAATTATCTTTATCTTTTTCAAAATCCTCTTCAGAAAGCAAGCCGTCACGCTTGCAAGCAATGGTCATTGCCTCAATTTCTACGGTAAGATCGAGCATATCTCCGCTAAAAAGGCTTTTGTATTGCTTTTCAAAAGCAATTTTCATATCATCAAGGTGCTCAAGAACTTTTTGCACCATATCTTCGGAAGCCACTTCGTTTCTTTCAATCCGTTCATATTTTTCGATGATAGAACCGAAGGTCGGAAGATAATAGGTAAAAAACTGGCGGTTTTTCTGCACAAGTTCCGGCTTTTGACGAAGAACCCCAAGAATTTTATCAGCGCCGGAACAAACCTTTATTCCGCTGTTTTTAACCGCAGTGTTTTTGATGCTCATAACATTTCTGCGGATGCTCATAACTTTATTTCTTCCGTCGGAAATAATTCTGTTTGCCTTTGATTTTGCGGTTTCTTCCTCGCCGGGTTTCGGTTTTCTGAATGCAAAATATATAACCGCTCCGATGAGCACCAGAATAAGCGCAATTATTATTCCGATTATCCATAGCAAAACCGTAAAAAGCGACGGAAAGAATATTTTTGCGGCTATGAGCACGCCTATGCAAACCGCTATTGCCAATATTCCAACTGCGCCGGTGGATTTTTCGTCCAAAAGCTCACCTTCTTTCTGTTTTCGGTTGCTTTTTATTTTCTTATATCAAGAAGTTTTGTCTTGAGTTCGTTTTCAATCATTATCATTTCATTTTCGGCCGCAAGGCGTTTTGCTCTGCCTTCATCCGCAATGCGGAGCACTTCATCAAGGGTGGAAATCAGCTGTTCATTGGTATAGCGAACGGTTTCGATATCCACTATGCTTCTTTCGCTTTCCTCTGCAATGGCAACGGTGCCGGTTTTAAGAGCTTCCGCATTCTTCTTGAGGATTTCGTTGGTAAGGTCAGAAACTTCTCGCTGGGCTTCAACTGCAGCTTTGGAATGCGCAAGACCGAGTGCGAGCACCATCTGGTTTTTCCAAAGAGGAATGGTGTTGTTGATTGTGGACTGGATTTTTTCCGCCATAAGCGTATCGCCGTTTTGGATAAGGCGGATCTGGGGCGCCATCTGGATACTGATGGTTCTTGTCATTTCAAGATCATGGAGTTTTTTCTCGAATCTGTCGCAGAGATTTGCAAAATCGTTTGCGGCCTGGGCATCTTCCGCAAGGCCGGAAGTTTTCGCCTTTTCTTCAAGTTCGATAAGAGTGGTTGCTCTTTCCTGCTCAAGTTTCTTTTTGCCCGCAAGGATATACATGGTCAGTTCCTTGAAATAGGAAAGGTTGTTTTCATACATCTTATCGAGCATCACGATATCGGTAAGAAGCTGATTTTGGTGGTCTTCAAGAACGCCGGTGATGCGGTCAACGTTAACTTCGGCTTTATCATATTTTGTTTTCAGCTTTGCGATTCCGCTTCCGGCTTTTTTGAAAATACTGAAAAATCCTTTTTTCTCTTCAGGCTCAATATTGAAGCCTTTAAGTTCCGCAACGAGATCGGTTATCATATTGCCAACTTCGCCAAGGTCTTTTGTGCGGACACCTTCGAGGGCGTTATCGGAAAAATCCGCGATTTTCTTCTGCGCGGCGCTTCCGTACTGGAGAACAATGCCGGAATCGTTAAGGTCGATTTTTTCGGAAAAATCATCAACCATTTTCTGTTCCGCTTCTGTAAGTTTTGTGTTTTCAAGATAGTGAGCGGTAATATCTTTCTGCTCGGGAATTTCGACAATTTCCGTTGTGGGTTCGACGGTAAGTTCCGGAACACCAAGCTCAAGAGTGATAGTTTCTTTGTTTTCAGGCATTATGTTTTCTCCTCCTAAGTTTTTATTTTATATAAATCCTTCCGAAAGAAGGAATCGTTTTCAAATTCAAGTTATTATTTTGAAGAAAGCGGCGGGCGGTTAAAGCCCACCGCTTTCTTAATTATCTTTCTCCTTTAGCCGATTAAATTATGCATTTACTGCTCCGCCGCAATATTCGCAGCATCCGCTTGCATCAGGAGTTGTGGTTGCGCCGCAATACGGGCAAGTAACTGCAGCTTTGGGTGCTGCAGCTGCAGCAACTTCGTCACGAATCTGCTGGCGTGCGTTGAGAAGAGCTTCTTTGATTTCTTCTCCCATAGCTTTATATTCTCTGTATTCAATGTTGTTTTCCGGTCTCGGGGGAACGCTGCCTCTGGTTTCTATTTCAACAGAGCTTCCGTTAAGCTGGAATCTCATCTCATCAAAATAAGGATTGCGTACGTTGATGATTACGTTGAAATCATAATAATAGGTATAATGAGCAGGAACGTAGCTTACCTCGTTTCCTTCTTCATCTTTACGTTTTTCTTCGCGTCTGTCCTCATCAATATCAATGGTGCATCCGGTTACGTCGGAAAAATCAAGAACGTCCGGGTTTGCTTCAGCGAGGTTTCTTGCGGAAGTTACCATAAATTTACGGTTATCCTCGTCAAGAAGAATTTTTTTGCTGCTTCCAAAAGTGCGGGTGGTTCTGAAAGCGGCAACTTTTTCCTTGTTCGCTTCGCGGTAATCAAGCTGCTGCTGAATTTCCGCAACGGTGGATTGTCTTCTTTCGGTAAACCAAGGAGAAAGTTTTTTCTGGCAATCGCCGCACATTACGCCGTCTTCAAGTTTTTTCTTTCCGAAAACGCCAAGTTCCTTTCCGCAGAAAGCGCAGTTTTCTTTTTCAAAAAGTTTTCCAAAAAGTCCCATTATTCAAATCCTCCTAAAAATGATTTTTATTTTTCAAGTTCGGGAATCTTTCTTCCCGCCGGGTCTGCAAGTTCTTTAAGAAGCAAATAAAATCTGTATCCGTTTGTTCCTTGGGGATTATAAAGATTTTCGGTGACGATTCCTTCTTCTGTCTGCCATTCAGCAGAAAGATTTGTGCTGTCGCCGCCGTCGAGAACAAAAGGTTCTTCAATAAACTTATTTTTAAGCTTTTCAAAAAAACCTTCTTTTTTCTTTACCGGTATAATTTCAGGATATACCGCAAGAAAAGTTTCTTCAATTTCCTTCCACTGTTCTTCGGAAATTTCCCCGGTTTTTTCAGTCATAACGTAGCCGAGCATAGTTTCGTCGTAAACCCATTCATCAACATTTTCCGGCCAGTATTCCGCAGCAAAGCTATGCGGCGTTATGTAAATATGAAATTCGTCGTTCGCAGCTGAACCGTTTGTTCTGTCATAATGGATTCCAACAAGAGTTCCCGGTGCTGTTTTCATATCTTCCTCACCTCCGCAGCCACAAAAAACAAAAGCAATCGTAAATACAAAAATAAATATTAAAAATATCTTTTTCAAATTTTCGCCTCCCTTTTAATTTGGAGGTATCCTGCGCTTCATTTTTGAAGCGCAGGATATGGTTTTATAGATTACTGAATGTCGCCGTCGTCAAAGGGATCTCCGCATTCGGGGCAGAATTTCGGAGGTTTAACGCCTTTTTCCGGTTCCCAACCGCATTTGTCGCATTTATACTGAGGAACGCCTGCGGGTTTTTTAGCGCCGCAGTTCGGGCAGAATTTGCCTTTGTTTACCTGACCGCAGGAGCAGGTCCAGCCATCCTCTGCGGGTTTCGGTGCGCCGCATTCGGGGCAGAATTTTCCGGTTGCGGTTGCGCCACAGGAACATTTCCAGCTGTCGACAGGTTTGGGTTCCGGTTTTGCTGCGCCGCAGCCCATGCAGAATTTACCCTGGTTACCAGTCTGTCCGCAGCTGCAGGTCCAGCCTGCGGGTGCTGCCGGTGCGGGTGCCGGTGCAGGCTGCTGTGCTGCCTGCTGCTGTCCCATCTGGTAAAGATTTGCTGCGTTCATGCCGCCCATGTTCTGTGCCATGCCCATGCCCATGAATGCCATTGCCGCGCCTGCTCCCTGGTTGGAAGCTGCTGCCTGCATTGCGGAAGCCTGTGAGCCGACCATATGTGCCGCCGCTCTGGTCGGATCCATAAATGCCGCATTGCGCTGCATTTCTTTGATCATCTTTTCGTCTTCTTCCTCGGCTTTTACGGAAGAAACGCCGAAGGATACGATTTCGATTCCGCGAAGACCGCTCCATTTTTCGGAAAGAACTTCGTTAAGTGCGTCTGCAAGTTCGGTGGTATGGCCCGGAAGTGCAGAATAGCGGATTCCCATTGCGGAAATCTTTGCGAATGCCGGCTGAAGAGCGGTAAGAAGCTCACTTTTAAGCTGGCTGTCAAGCTTATCTCTGGTATATTCGGCGGCAACATTTCCGCAGACGTTGGTATAGAAAAGAATCGGGTCGCAGATATGATAGCTGTATTCGCCGAAGCAGCGGATGTTGATATCAATATCGATTCCCGCTCTTTCGTCAACAACGCGGAAAGGAACGGAGCTGGGAGTTCCGTATTTGTTTCCGATAAGCTCTTTGGTATTGAAATAATAGATTCTCTGATCTTTGCCGGTATCTCCGCCGAAGGTAAAACGTTTTCCGATGGTGGCAAAGCTCTGTTTGATACTTTCGCCGAGATCGCCCGCAAAGATGGAAGGCTCGGTGGACATATCATAAGTGTATTCGCCGGGTTCCGCGCAGATATCTACTACTTTGCCCTGCTCGACGATGATCATTGCCTGACCGTCGGCGATGGCGATTACGGAACCGTTGGAAATGATGTTCTCGGAACCTTTGGTGTTGGAACTGCGGTTTCCGGTACGTTTCTGTCCTTTTGTTACAAGAACATTTGCGGGAATGGATTCACAATAAAAGAACTCCTTCCACTGATCGGCAAGAACGCCGCCGACAGAACCTAATGCAGCTTTAATAAGACCCATAATTCAGCACTCCTTTTTATGTAATAATTTATTTGTTTTTATCGTTTTCCGGCTTTGCCGGTAAAAATCAAAATTTTATGCCCAGGGATCTGCGCTTTCCGGCTTGCGGATATCGCTGAGAATAAACTGTTCCCAAAGATACCATTTTCCGTCTTTTGCAAGGCGGAGCTGGATTGCTCTTGGGCCGTCTGCTCCTCCGGAAGTTACAAAAAGTTTTGCATAGCCTTCGTTTTCATAGCTGTAAGGATTTTCGCTTACAACAACGGAATACGGCAAACTCGGTTCATAATTGTTTTCCGGGGTTGCGCCTTTGAAATAGGAACGGGGGATATAATCTTTTCCGTCCATGAATCTGTCCCGTATGAAATTGATATCCATTCCGCTGAGAGGACGCGGTCCGCGAAGAAGGTTGAGCATTTTTATCGAAAGCTCTCTGTCTTTCGGAAAGACGCAGAGAGCAAGAACAGTCATTGCTGCGGTTTCAAACGGGGTTTCCATTTTTGCTTCCGGAAGAGAAACAAATTCCTCATAACTTTCCGGAATTCCGGGAAAATCTATTGTAACAGATTTATTTGCGGCATTTTTTACTGCTTTTTTAACGTTATCGCCAATTTCTTTGCCGATTTTGTTTCCGTTTGTTTTGATTGCGTTGATTGCCTGTTGTTTAAGAGCATCAAAAAGTCCCATAAATAAGCCCCCTTTTTAATTTTTTACGTTGATATACTGCTTGAGGCAAAGTCTTCTGTCCGGAGCAACCTTGCAAAGTTCCTGTTTGCTGAAATATTCTTCAAGAACGTCTGCACTTTTTGTTGCAACAACTTTCGGTTCTTTGTTTTTGGAAACTTCTTCAAGTGAAACGCCAAGGAATTCTTTAAGGTTTTCGAAATGGAAGGAAGTTATACCGACGTTATAAAGTTTTTCATCGGTAACTTCTTCCCCGTTAAGAACAAGTTTTTCAAGAACCTGGTTTTCGTAATCGAGATAGATTTCAAATCCTCTGGAATACTGATAAAACTCGGTAAGTCCGTCGAGAGCGCCTTTTCTGAGCGAAAAACTTATCATACGTTTAAGCTGAGCACCGGTTACGGTAATGCGGTAAACCTCGTCGTTATAGGGGAAAACCTGAAGAAGGTCTTCGAGCATTACGATGGGTCCCATTTCCTGAGCACGGATACTTCCGGAACCGAGCATCATAATATCAAGTCCGAGAGCATCTTTGAAAGCATCGGTGATGAGTTTTCCGAGAGAGGTTTCTTCTTCTCTCTTCGGGTGAGTATATTTATCCGCAAGGCGGGTAACAACTCTTTTATATTTTTTATCCGTCTGGGTTTTATATTTTGCGATTACCGCTTCAAGGGCATAGTCACGGGGGCAATAGTCATCATCGATGGGAACAAGCTTCCATTCATAACTGTCGATGCAGTTGTTGTCGGTATCGACGTTGATATCGAATCTGCCTATCTGGTTGGTACCGCAGGCCGCCTGGACTATCGGAATTCCGTTGACAACTTCCGGTTTTTCAAGAAAGGTGTGGCTGTGGCCGCCGATTATAATATCGACGCCCCATCTGGGGTCAAGGGTTTTTGCAAGGTCAATGTCTGCCTCGAAACCGATATGGGTGAGAAGAACGGTGAAGTCGATATCTTCGGTTCTGTAACTGTCACAGATCCTTCCTACTTCCGCTGCCGCTTCGTGAACGTCGACAAAAGAACCTATAAGCTTATCTCTCTTGGTGGAATGAAGAACTTCTTCGGTGAGAAGGCCGATGAAAAGAATTTTCATTCCGCCAATTTCCTTGATTATGTGGGATTTGAAAAGGCGGACACCATTGGTGGTGATATACATATTGGCGTTGATTATCGGGAACTGGGCGCATTTTTCGATAAAAAGAAGGTGCGCAAGACCGTAGTCAACTTCGTGGTTGCCAAGGGTAACAACATCAGGAGTAAGCATGTTCATGATTTCGATAGTGGACATGCCTTTATATTCGCTGTCGATAATGGAACCGCGGAACATATCGCCGGAAATGGTATAAAGTACGTTTTCTTCCTCATGGCGAACTTTGTTTATGTAACCGGAAAGCATTGAAATTCCGCCGAGAAGTTCCTTATCGATTTCCTTTGCCATAAAGTCGCCGTGAAGGTCGTTTGAATGAAGAATTGTAAGCTTTT
>SFFD01000053.1 GCA_004556975.1 Oscillospiraceae bacterium
AAAAGTGATATAATATCAAAAGAATCTAAACGCCGGAGGAAGCTTTTATGGAAAGAGAAGCCGCAGAAAAAAGAATACAGGAGCTGCGCGACCTTGTGCGCTATCACAGCAGGCTTTATTATGAGCTTGACAACCCTGAGCTGGATGACTATGAATATGACCTTTTATATCATGAGCTTCTTGACCTTGAAGAGAAATACCCTGATTTAAAAACAGCGGATTCTCCTACTCAAAAAGTCGGCGGCGAGGCTTCGCTTAAATTTGAGCCTGTTAAACATATTGTTCAGATGGGAAGCCTTCAGGACGTTTTCAGTTATGAGGAGCTTTTTGAATTTGACGAGCGTGTGCGTTCCGTAATTGAAAAGCCGGAATATGTTGTTGAACCTAAAATAGACGGTCTTTCTGTTTCTCTTGAATACAGAAACGGCGTGTTTGTAAGGGGCTCAACCCGCGGCGACGGATTTGTAGGTGAGGATGTTACCCATAACCTTATGACCATAAACTCAATTCCAAAGCGTATAAACTGTCCGGAAGTAAGCTATCTTGAGCTGCGCGGAGAGGTTTATATTTCAAAGGATACGTTCAGAAAACTTGTTGACGCACAAGAGATTGTAGGAGAAAGACCCTTTAAAAATCCGCGCAATGCCGCAGCCGGTTCACTTCGCCAAAAAGATCCTAAAATAAGCGCCAAACGCGGTCTTGATATTTTTATTTTCAATATTCAGCAGTGTGAAGGCAAAACTTTTACAACACACAGTGAAACTTTGGATTTTGTAAAAGAACTCGGATTTCCGGTTTCTGTTTCGTATAACCGATATAAAAATATCAGTGACGCAGTTGATAACATAAAATTTATAGGCGAAAACCGCGAAAATTACAATTTTGATATTGACGGTGCGGTTATTAAAGTGAACAGCCTTGCGGACCGTGAAATCCTCGGTGCAACGGCGAAGTACCCCAAATGGGCCGTGGCATTTAAATATCCGCCGGAGGAAAAAATCACTACTCTTCTTAATATTGAAGTGCAGGTCGGAAGAACGGGCGCTATAACTCCTACGGCTGTTTTTGAACCGATTCAGCTTGCAGGTACGGTTGTTTCCCGCGCGGTACTGCATAACCAGGATTTTATCGATGCAAAAGATATAAATATCGGCGATAAAATTATTGTAAGAAAAGCAGGAGAAATCATTCCGGAGGTGGTCGCCCTGGCGGAAAAAGGCCCGAATCCGGGAACTTTTCGTCTGCCGGAATACTGCCCCGCCTGCGGAACAAAAGCCGTAAGGGAAGACGATGAGGCAGTGCTCCGCTGCCCTAATCCTGACTGCCCGGCACAGCTTCTGCGCAATCTTATTCACTTTGCAAGCCGCGATGCAATGGATATCGACGGCATGGGTCCGGCGGTGCTTACTATGCTTGTTGACCGCGGAATAATAAAATCCCAGGCGGATATTTATTCGCTAAAACCGGAAGATATTTCTTCCGCCGAAAGAATGGGCGAAAAATCCGCTGCAAACCTTATGGCTTCTATTGAAAAATCAAAGAAAGCCGGACTGTCACGATTGCTTTTTGCTCTCGGAATCAGAAATATAGGGCAAAAAGCGGCGGATGCCCTTGCACAAAATTTCGGAACGATGGACGCTGTTATGACGGCATCTTCTGAAGATATAAGCGCAATAGACGGTTTTGGCGATGTCATGGCAAAGTCTTTGATTGAGTATTTTTCTCTTCCGCAGTCAAAGAAGCTTATAGAGAAACTAAAGGAACACGGAGTTTTGATGGAAGCGGAGAAAAAAGTTGTTTCCGACAAACTGCACGGTTTTACCTTTGTGCTTACCGGAACGCTGCCGACAATGTCACGCGATGAAGCTTCCGCAATTATAATCGCAAGTGGAGGCAAAGTTGCATCCTCTGTTTCCAAAAAGACAGATTATGTTCTTGCAGGCGAAAAAGCAGGAGGCAAATTGAATAAGGCAGAAAGCCTTGGAATTAAAATCATTGATGAAAATGAATTTATGGAAATGGTCAGGGAATAAATTTGATTTTTGTATAAATATCCGCAGCGGAAATTTTCCGCTGCGGGTATTTTTTTGCCCTGTTCTTCATATTATCTATCAAAACGGAGGAAAAGAAAAATGGACGCAATAAAAATAATATCTCAAAATGTGGGACAGACTGTTTCTCTTATAATGGAAAGAGCGGGCAAAGAAAAGCTAAAAACAGCAAAAGAGATAAGGCTTTCGGTAAACAAGCCGATTAGAATAGTTTATCCTGACGGCAGTAAATTTATAGGCCGCGACGGCCGAATTTGCAATGCAAATTCGGATGCGGACAGCCTTTCGCGGCAGGACATAAAAGATGCCTTTGCAGCTCTTTGCAAATATTCGGTGCACACATATCAAAAGAACATCTGTGAGGGATTTATTACCATTGAAGGGGGAATACGCGTAGGAATATGCGGTACTGCAATTTATGACGGCGGAAAAATCGTAAATATAAAAGATATTTCATCGCTTAATATTCGTATTGTGCGCGAGATAAAAGGCGCGGCGGATTCAATATTCAAAAAAACAGGGCGTATTTGCGGAAAAGGAATTCTAATTGCGGGTCCGCCGTGTTCCGGAAAAACAACGCTGCTTCGAGATATTGCAAGAACCTTCGGAAACGAGGGCAAGAATGTGTGTATTGTGGACGAGCGTATGGAAATTGCCGGAGTTTTTCAAGGCGCGCCGTCCTTTGATATCGGCGAATGTACAGCCGTGCTCAACGGGTTTTATAAAAGCGACGGAATAATAATAGGCGTGCGTTCAATGGCTCCGGATGTGATTATCTGCGATGAGTTTGGCGGAGAAAATGAAATTGAGGCAAGTCTTTATGCAATGAAGGGAGGCACTGCTGTTATTGCCAGTATGCACTGCCTTGATTTGGAGGACTTGCGTTCAAAAACCGAATTCAAAACTCTTGCAGAAAAAGGAGTATTTGAATGGGTCATACTGACAAAACGCAGTTGTGAAATAGAAAGTATAATGAGAGTTGGCGAGATACTTAAATGAAGCTTTTGGGAATAGTGCTTGTTTTTCTTTCATTTGTCTTTTGCGGAATAGCCGCATCAAAAAAATATCTTTCCTTGACTGAAGGTATCGAAAAAGCTGAGAAGCTTATCAATACAATAATTGACGGAATTTTAAATGACAGAAGCACCATGGAGGAGATACTTCAAAGGGCAAAGGGCATGGATGAAAAAACGGATGTGTTTATAGATGCCGTGCTCAAAAATTCCGAAGGGAAAAGAATTATGCTCAAAAAAGAAATTGCGTCAGAAACGGGATTTTGCAGCGATGACTATACAAATAAATTGCTCCAAGAAGCCTTTGACATATTTGGAAAAACAACTGCTGAAGAACAGATAAGCCGACTTAAACATATCCGCGGAGGAATCATAACAAGGCGCGAGGAACTTTTGCAGCCTTCTTTACAAAAAGCAAAGCTTTCGCGCTCCTTCGGAATTATTGCGGGTTTGCTTGCAGCGGTTATTCTGCTTTAGAAAAGGAGAAAAAATATGGATGTTGACATGATATTCAAAATCGCGGCAATAGGAATTATAGTTGCGGTGCTCAACCAGGTGCTGATTCGATCAGGAAGAGAAGAACAGGCAATGATGACCACTCTTGCGGGGCTTATTGTTGTGCTGATGATGCTTATCGGTGAGATAAGCACACTGTTTGACACGGTAAAATCTGTTTTTGGGCTATGAACGATATTATAATCATTGCGGGAATTGCAATTGCGGCCGCGGGAGCAGCCATTCTGTTAAAGCAATATAAACCGGAATATGCCTTTGGCATTTCTGTTGCGGCCGGTGTCTTACTTATTTTTTTTATAGTAACAAAAGCAGAAGAGGTTATTAGAGAGCTTGGGGTTTTTGCAGAATCTTCCGGCATTGATTCGGAAAATTACGGTATTGTCCTACGCTGCCTTGGAGTATGTCTTATAACAAATGCGGCAGCGGAAACGTGCAGGGATTGCGGGCAAAACTCAATAGCTTCAAAAGTTACCGTTGCGGGTAAAGCCCTTATTCTTATAATTGCACTTCCGCTGTTTTCGGAACTTATGGACGTAATAAAAGCAATTTTGGAGATAAAATGAAAAAAGTTGTTTTTTATATAGTATTATTTTGCGTTGTGATTATGCTTTCGGGTTTTAAGTATGAAAGCGCTGTGGAACAGCAAATTTCAGTAGCAGAAAGAAACGGAATAAGCGATGCGTTGCCGGAAAGTGCCGAAAAAATACTTGAATCTCTGGGGCTTGACGATATATCCGCTGATTCTCTTTCCAATCTTCCTTTAGATGATATTATTCGTCTGATTGGAGAAAGCATCAAGGAAAAAGTAAAAGCGCCGTTTATTGCCATAGTTTCAGTTTGCGCTGCCGGAATTCTTTGCAGCGTGATAAATAATTTCGGAAAAGGAGAAACCAAAACGGTGTACTGCACCGTTTGCACTCTTGCAGTATCTGCAGCGGTGATAATTCCTGTTAAGGACGTAATTTATTCCGCTGCAAAAGTAATTACCGAATGTTCGGACTTTATGCTTGGATTCATTCCGATATATTCTTCGGTAATTGCAGCTTCCGGCGGAATTTCTGCCGCCGCCGGATACCGTACACTTATGCTCGGAGCTTCAACGGTAGCTTCGCGCATTGCCGGAAATATAGTGGTTCCTCTTATGTGCATATATCTGGTGCTTTGCATCGCAGGCTCAATATCTCCCATAGGCATTGATAACATAGCCAAAGGCGTAAAGAATTTTACCGTATGGGTCATGGGCGTTTCTGCGGCGCTGTTTTCCGGCATTATGAGCATAGGAAGCATTGTTTCATCCGCCGCAGACGGAGCGGGCGCAAAGGCGGTTAAATTCGTTGTGGGAAGCGCAGTGCCTGTAGTAGGAGGAACGGTTTCAGACGCGCTTGCCGCGGCAAAAAGCTGTCTTGTTATGACGCGCAATATTATTGGCGCATATGCGATAGTTGCAGCGGCGGTGATTTTTATTCCTCCTATAATAAGTGCGTTTGTTTGGAAAATATGTCTTTCTCTCGGTTCCGCGGCAAGCGATATGCTTGACAACAGGCCGCTTTCGTCGCTTCTTTCGGCAAGCTCGACTGTTATGGGAATTATGCTTGCAATGGTTTCCTTTACGGCAATTATGTTTATTTTTTCCGTTGCAATAATGATTATTACAGGAGGAGCAACAGCATGACCTTTATTGAAGGCATAAGAAACTGGGCGTTTGCGGTTTGTGCGGCGGCAATTTGCGGTGCTGTTATGAATATGCTTTTGCCGGATGGAAGCGAAAAACACATTTTTAAAACCGTACTTTGCCTTTTTATGCTGTGCTCAATTATTTCACCGGTTATTGGTATTGACTTTTCGGATTTGAGCACGGAATTTGATTTTAAAAATAGCCGTGCTCAATCCGGCGATACGACAGAAGAGTTTCTTTCGCTTTCCGCCAAAGAGGCAGAAAATGCGATTATAAATGATACTGCGGCCGCCCTTGGCGAAAAAGGAATCTCTGTCGATAATATTTCAGCCAGGGTTAATATTTTACCGGACGGAAGCATAAATATTAGCAAGTTTTCAGTTTGTATAAGCGAAGGCAATCCGGATGAAATAAAACACATTGTTGAAAGAAAAACGGGCATATCACCGGAAATAGAATATACGGGAGAAAAGAAAGATG
>SFFD01000054.1 GCA_004556975.1 Oscillospiraceae bacterium
ATAAAATATATATATAATTCGGACGAAGGTGTTTTTTTGGCAGAGCTTTCTCCCATGATGAAGCAATATTTTGATGTAAAAAGCAGAAATAAAGACGCTATCCTTTTCTTCCGTTTGGGTGACTTTTATGAGATGTTCTATGATGACGCAAAAACGGCTTCTAAAGAACTGGAGCTTACGCTTACGGGAAAAGAATGCGGTCAGGAAGAACGCGCACCCATGTGCGGGGTTCCTTATCACAGCTATGAGTCCTATGTGGCGCGTCTTATAAAAAAAGGCTATAAGGTTGCCATATGTGAACAGATGGAGGATCCTGCAACTGCAAAAGGCCTTGTAAAAAGGGATATAGTGCGCGTTATAACTCCGGGTACGGTTGTTGAAAATTCTATGCTTGAAGAAAGCGCAAATAACTATATATGCAGCCTTTATGTGGAGGAAAATTCGTTCGGAATCTGTTTTTGCGATGTTACAACAGGCGAACTTAAATGTACCGGAGGAGAAAATGAAAAGGAAGCAGAAGCGCGTATTATTGAGGAAATAAGCCGCTATAAACCAAGCGAAATTCTTTTTAACGATGAATTTTTGAACTACAAAAACGCCTGTAATTTTATTAAAGAGCGCATTGAGTGTATGGGCGAGCAGATTGATTCTTCGGAATATGAAAAGCCGATTGTTGAAAAAACAATCCATGACCATTTTGACAATAAAAATCCCAAAGAGCTTGGATTTGCATTTTTAGAAGAAGAACGCTGCGTTTCTGCTTTGCTTCGCTATATTTATGAAACTCAAAAAAACGGCGCAACAAGAATTTCAAATGTTCAGTTCTATTCCGACGGTGCGTTTATGAAGCTTGATCTTTCCGCAAGGCGAAATTTGGAACTTACCGAAACAATGCGCGGACGGGAAAAACGCGGAACACTTCTTTGGGTGCTTGACAAAACTAATACAGCTATGGGAAAAAGGCTTTTGCGGTCATATATCGACAGGCCGCTTCTTGATCCCGTAAAAATTGATAAACGCCTTTGCGCGGTGGAAACGCTTCTTAACGACCCGATGCTTTCAGGCGATATAGCGGCGGAACTTTCGGGTATATATGACCTTGAGCGAATGATGACCCGCATTATTTTTGGAAATGCAAGTCCGCGGGAATATAAAACTTTGGCAGCAAGCGCCGCGCATTTGCCGAAATTGAAGGGTCTGCTTGCAGGAACCAAATCTGCGCTGCTTGCAGATATATATTCGCGTATTGATACAATCGACGATATAAAGACCCTGATTGATTCTTCAATTAAAGAAGAGCCGCCCGCAACGCTTAAAGACGGCGGAGTGATAAATTCCGGCTATAATGCGGAGCTTGACGAGCTTCGTGACCTTGCAAGCAACATAAAAGAAAAAATAACTTCCATTGAGGCTTCTGAAAAAGAGCGCACAGACATTCCTAAACTGAAAATAGGATATAATCATGTTTTCGGGTATTACATAGAAGTATCAAAATCGTACCAAAGCCTTGTTCCTCCGGAATATATCCGCAAGCAGACGCTTGCTAACGGAGAGAGATATATTACACAGGAATTAAAAGAACTTGAGGAAAAGGTGCTTGGTGCTCACGATAAAATTTTGGTGCTCGAAGCACAGATTTTTGAAAATGTGCGTGCTCAAATTGCCGCACAGGTCAATAGAGTGCAGGCAACGGCAGATGCCGTTGCAATGCTGGATGTGCTAAATTCTTTTGCGGAAGTTTCGGCAAAGAATAATTACTGCCGGCCCGTTGTGGATATGAGCGACAGCATTGAGATTACTGAAGGCCGCCACCCTGTGGTAGAACGAATGCTTCACGGCGCACCTTTTGTACCCAACGATGTGCTTTTGGACAACCGCGAAAACCAAATTGCAGTTATAACCGGTCCTAATATGGCGGGTAAATCAACATATATGCGCCAGGTTGCGCTTATTACAATAATGGCGCAGATGGGTTGTTTTGTTCCGGCAAAAAGCGCTCATATAGGAATTGTGGATGGGGTGTATACAAGGGTCGGCGCTTCTGATGACCTGTCCGCAGGACAATCCACTTTTATGGTGGAAATGAGCGAAGTAGCTGATATCCTTAAAAATTCCACGTCAAAAAGCCTGCTTATACTTGACGAAATCGGAAGGGGAACAAGCACTTTTGACGGAATGAGCATTGCTCACGCCGTGCTTGAGCACATTGCCGACAGGAAAAAGCTTGGCGCAAAAACTCTTTTTGCAACGCATTATCATGAGCTTACCGATCTCGAAAACGCCTATCCAAACATACGTAATTATAATATTGCGGTAAAAAAGCGCGGCGACGATATAATTTTCTTGCGCCGCATAATAAGCGGCGGCGCAGATGATAGCTATGGCATTGAAGTGGCAAAGCTTGCCGGAATTCCTAATACTGTTGTAAAACGTGCACGAGAGATTCTTGCGGCGCTTGAAGAGGGCAAGGAAGTTGAAAAAATTGCAAGAATGCAGCAGCACGATGACGTTGAAGGACAAACTACGCTTTTTGCTCCCCAAAGTGATGTTGAACGAATTCTTAGGCAAACTGACATTGAAACGCTGACGCCAATAGAGGCGCTTAATCTGTTGTATGAACTTAAAGGTTACATAAAAAGCTAAGAGAAAGAGAACAAAATGCCAAAAATAAACGTACTTGATAAACATGTCGCAGAACTTATTGCCGCCGGCGAAGTAGTAGACAGGCCCTGTTCCGTTGTGAAAGAGCTTGTGGAAAACTCTGTCGATGCAGGTGCGACCAACATAACCGTTGAGATAAAGGACGGCGGAAATACATTTATCCGGGTGACGGATGACGGCTGCGGAATAGAAAAAGAGGATATTCCGAAGGCCTTTATGCGTCATGCAACAAGCAAAATCGGTACGGAATATGACCTTGAACGTATTTGTACTTTTGGCTTTCGCGGCGAAGCCCTTGCTTCAATAGCTGCCGTTTCTCATACAGAAATGATTACAAGAGTAGAGGGAGCGGATATTGGATATCACTGCGAAGCTACCGATTGCGACATAGGAGAACCGACGGAAGCCGGATGTCCCGTCGGCACAACCATAGTTGTCCGCGACCTTTTTTATAATACTCCCGCACGGCAGAAATTTTTAAAAAAAGATGTTTCGGAAGCAAACGCTGTGGCGCAGATTATGGACAAACTGGCTCTTTCATATCCCGAAGTAAAGTTCAATTTCATCCGTGACGGAGAGACAAAGCTTTCAACCTATGGTAACGGAGATTTGCTTACGGTAATCTCTTCCGTTTACGGCAGGGAATTTGCAAATAATATGCTGGAAGTAAATTATTCGTCTATGTCAAAGCCCGGGTTTACTGTGAAAGGATATATTACAAGGCCTTCTGCAACAAAAGCAAGCAGAAGCTTTCAAAACTTTTTTATAAACAGAAGGTTTGTAAAAACCCGCACGGCAATGGTTGCCCTTGAGGAAGCCTTCAAGGGTTCCGCAATGGTAGGAAAATATCCGGGATGCATTCTTAATATCGTAATTCCTCCGGAAACAGTTGACGTAAATGTACACCCCGCAAAAATGGAAGTTCGCTTTTCAAGTGAAAAAGAGGTATTTGACCTTGTATATTACGGAGTAAAAACAGCGCTTAATACAAAGGATATTTCTGCTGTTTTGGAAGAATCAAAAAAGGTAAATAAGGATTTCTGGAACAGGGTTGAAAAAAGCGATAAATCCGTTCAGGAACATTTTGAAGAAATTGTTCAGCAAACAACTTTTCCGCAGCCGCGTACCGCATTTGCGTTTACCAATGCTTCTTGGAACGGAGAGAATGAAGACGTAAAATACGATGTGGTAAACTATACCGAAAACGAAATCCGCAACAATGACGGCCTTACGCCTTATAAAATTGACGGCGATATAACTCATACGGTTCAGTACAAAATACGCAAGGCTGCGGATGAAGCTGCGGAGGCGGGTACAAAGCTTCCGAAAGAGTATAAAGACGGAGTGGATGTAATAAAAGAAGCCGGCATGCCTGCTCCGGAAATTCCGCACAATGTTTCAGGGGATGATTTGCCCTTCGGCAAGCTTAAATATGTCGGCGAGCTTTTTAAAACCTATATTTTGCTTGAATCAGAGGACGAGATTATTTTTATTGACAAACATGCCGCCCATGAAAGAATACTTTATGAAAAGCTGAAAGCCGGAGCAAAGGCTTTTGACTGCCAATACTTGATTTCGCCGATAACGTGCAATTTAAGCGATGAGCAATGCGAAGCCGTTACGGAAAATTCAGCGGAAATGGAGAAATTCGGCTTTATTATAGAAGGCTTCGGCAGGGGAAGCGTCATAACCCGTTCGCTTCCGTTTTGGGTTAAACCAAAGGAAGCGGAAAATATAATCGGAGAGATTGCAGATTCGCTTATAGCATGCAAAAACGATATTACACCGGAAAAACTCGATCATCTTTATGCAAATATAGCCTGCCGCGCGGCAATTAAAGCAAACGATACAAATTCAAAGCTTGAGCTTGAAAGAGTTGTAAGCAAACTTCTTAACGACCCCAAAATTAAGTATTGCCCGCACGGAAGACCGATTTCAATAAGTATCAGCAGAAACAAACTTGAAAGAATGTTCGGAAGGCAGCAATGAGTATGAAAGAAAAAATACCGGTAATTGCAATAGTCGGGCCTACGGCTTCCGGTAAAACCGGGCTTGCCGTAAGCGTGGCGGAAAGGTTCGGAGGAGAGGTTATTTCCGCAGATTCAATGCAAATATATTCCGAGCTTGAAATAGGCACGGCAAAGCCGACAGAAAAAGAGATGTGTGGAGTACCGCATCACATGGTTGGCTTTTTGAGCATAGACAAGGATTATTCCGTTGCAAACTATGTTGCCGACGCCGCGGAAAAGATAAAAGAAGTGCGCGGGCGCAAAAAGCTTCCCATAATCTGCGGCGGAACGGGGCTTTACATTGATTCGCTTTTGACAAACACAGAATTTTCCGATATTGAAAGCGATTTGTCGATCAGACAAGAATTATATGACTTTGCAAATGAGCACGGAAAAGAAAAACTTTATGAAGAGCTTGAGCACAAAGACCCGGAATCCGCTGCCATGATTCATCCGAATAATCTCGGAAGAGTTGTGCGTGCGCTTGAGGTGCTCAAAATTACGGGAATTCCGCTTTGCGAGCACAAAAGACGCTCACATGCTGCTCCTTCGCCATATAATGTGTGCTATATAGGAACAGGATTTGAAAACAGAGAACTGCTTTATCAAAGAATTGAAGCGCGTATTGACGAAATGCTTACAGAAGGCCTTATTGATGAAGCACGGTTTCTTTTTGAGCACGAAAGCGTCAGCACGGCAGCGCAGGCAATCGGATATAAAGAGTTTTATCCTTATTTTTGCGGAAAAGCAACTTTTGAGGAAGCGGTTTCACAGCTGAAATCCGATACGAGGCATTATGCAAAAAGACAGCTTACATGGTTTAGACGCAACAAAAATATAAATTGGTTCTATAACGATTGTTATGAAAGCAAAAAAGAGCTTTATCAAGCGGTGTTTGAAAAAATAAGCGAATTTTTGGAGGAAAAATGAAAGGAAAAATGATAA
>SFFD01000055.1 GCA_004556975.1 Oscillospiraceae bacterium
ATCGTCAATCCGCCCGAATATTGCCGCAATCGCTAACCATCAATGTGCAAACAAAGCGGCAGAAATCATCAATCATGCCATTTTGTCAGAACTTGATTCTGCAGGTGAACTTATTGAAAACGCCGTAAAAATAAATTATTTACCAAACGGAAAAATATCCTCCGTTGTATCAAACGGATATTTTTTAAGCATAACCAAAGAGCAAATTTCAAAAAGACTTATCACAGAGTTTTCAGACGCAAAAAGCATACGCACAAATGTTTATCTTGGAGCTGTTTTGGGAATTCCCGCCTTATCCGACGGACCCAGAATACCTATCTACATATATGCTGTGGGAATGCCGGAAACGGAAATTTCGGGTACGCTTATCACCACGGGAATAAATCAGAGTATATACAGAATAACCCTTACTTACTCTGCTGAAATAACATCGCTGATAGCTTTTCACCGTATAAGTACAGTTGTTACCGATGAAATTGTTCTTGCAGAAATTGTTTTCAGCGGCGAGGTTCCGCAGGTGGTTATAAACAGATGAACGCGCTTCGCCTTTGTGCCTGTTGTAAATATTATAGAATATTTGTTTTCTTATATTGAAAAAAGTTACAAACAATGATATAATAAATTTGTAGAAGTGCGTTTATGCTTCGCTCTGAAAACTAAATAACAAACGAAAAGCCCGTGCAAAGCACGGAAGCGTTGGAATGGGGTCAAAATCCCCGCGAGTGGGTCACTGTGAGGCCTTTTGCCGCTGCAAAAGGATAAGTCAGATACAATTGTTTTTCGTTTGCGACTCTTGCCTTAACCGAGTTGTTCGCATATTTCAAAGTGCTTTCGCCATCTCGGTTTGGGAAAGCACTTTTTATTTGGTAAAAAACGTTTCAGAAAGGCAAACTACATATTGAGAGGAGGATTTTTTAGCAAAATAAATCAGAGCCGCTTCGCAGCAAATGCACCATACAATAATGCTTTCTTAAACCGCGATGCTATTTTCTTCGTGGTTTGAAAAACAATCGGTTTCTTGCTCTGCACGGCGGACGTCGTGCAAATATTATGCAAGGAGTGAATACTAAAAATGTTCTCTAAAAGATTTATTTCCCTGCTGCTTGCCGTTTTGATGGTGGCTTCGCTTTTCCCCGTATATGCGTTCGCGGCAAGTAAAACCTTTGATGAATTTTTCGAAGGACTTCCGCTTATCGCGGAAACGGAACCCGGCAGCCCGAGCAGTACGAAAAAGTGGAAGGTTGCTACCCTTGACGGCGAGGATGTTCTGAAAAGCGGAAATGCCGGAAAAGACGGCTCAAGCAGCACCCTTCAGCTTACCATGACCGGCGACGCCGCGCTCACCTTTGAATACAAGGTTTCCACCGAAGCGAAGTGCGACAAGGTGAACATTACAAAAGGCTCCGAAACGCTTGTCAAGGATGCCAGCGGCGAAATTGACTGGACAACCCTCGTCGTTGACGCCAAAAGCGGCGATGTCATAACCATCACTTACAAAAAAGACTACTCCGGCAAAGATGGCGACGACTGCGTTTATGTGCGCAATTTCTCCGCCGGATCTCCCCTCACCCTTACCCTCCACGCCAACAACGGTACGGATGAAACCGTCGCCCAAAGCATTTACGGCGGCAAGGGCAAGATAAAGACAAACCCCTTTACCTGCGAAGGAAAAGTATTCGCCGGTTGGGCGCTCTCTGCCGAAGGCGAAGCAGTCTACGCAGACGGCGGCACAATCGAAATGGATACCGACACCGACCTCTATGCGGTGTGGTCCGGAGCATTTACCGTCACCTTCGATTATAACGACGGTAAAACCGCGGACAAGGCCGTTCAGGTTCCGCAGAACACCGCTATCGGAAGCGCAATTCCCGCAAGCCCCACCAGACAAGGTTATACCTTTGCGGGTTGGTTTAACGGTGAAAATCAGCTTTCCGCAGAAACGGTTATAAATGCGGATGTGACCTATACCGCAAAGTGGGAGCCTATCACCTACACCATTTCCTTTAACCGCAACGGCGGCGAAGGCAGCATGGACAACATCACCGCCGCCTATGATGAAGAGGTTGTTCTTCCGCTTAATACCTTTACCAAAGCGGGCTATGATTTTCTCGGCTGGAACACATCCAACACCAAAACCGCAAAATATAAGGACGGCGAAACCGTAAAAAACCTTGCCGACAGCGCATACAAAACCGTTTCGCTTTATGCTGTATGGCGCGGAAAAGCCGTTGCCGTAACCGTTGACCCGAACTATCCCGGCGCAGAGGTTATCCACCGCACCGGCGCAGTGGGCGAAAACTACAACTACATCATCACCGAGAGCGGTACCGTTAAATACAGCTCCATAGCCGATCCGGTTCGCACCGGCTATATCTTCCAAGGCTGGTTTGACGCAGCCGAAGGCGGAAATGAAATTTCCGTTTCGTACAAATTTGACGCAGACGATGCGGCAAACGGCGTTACTATGTACGCCCATTGGCAAAAGGGCATTACCGTTCACTTTGACGGTAACGGCTACAAAACGTCCATAAACGACAAAACTGTCGCTCCGGACAAGGTTTACAAGAACCTGCCGTACCTCACAAATAGCTATTTCCCCGCAAACAAGGCTCTTGACGGCTGGTATATCAAAAATGCCGACGGCTCTTTCGGCGAAAAAGTAACCGAAAGCACGGTTTTCTCCGGCGACGAGGTTACTCTTATCGCAAAGTGGCGCGATTATCAGTACATAATCAAATTCAATATCAAGTACAGCGACAAATCCTCTGTTACCGGAACAATGCCCGACCAGGCAGCTTTCTTCGGCGTTGATACCGTGCTCAACAAATGCGCATATTCCCGCTCCGGCTACGATTTTAAGGGTTGGGCAACCAGCTCCTACGGCAGCAACATCGCTTACGCAGACGGCGCTATTATAAACCGCCCGTTCGAGGAAGGCGATTATTGGGAAGACGGCAGCGAGGACGGCGAAATCTTTAACCTCTACGCCGTATGGGAAGAAGCTCTTAGCGACGAGGAAAAAGCCGCAAGGCAGAAGCTTGATGCCGCAGAAAAGGCCATTTCCGGCACCTTCAACCCAAAATACGGCGTTGACACCAATGCGCTCACCATGATAAACGCAAAGCTTGCGGCTGCCGGCATCACCGACGTCACAGTATCCATGAAGAGCGCCGAATACAGCAGCTATAACCATGTCGGTATCGCCGCAGACGGCACTCTTCAGTACAAATGGAACGAAAACGGATCCACCTCCTCCGCACCCGGCTCCGTTCGTCCCACCGTTGTGCTTACCTACGGCAAATATACCAAGGAAAGCACCGAATGCCTGTTCTCCATGGGACTTGACGAAGCGAAAGCCATGGCTGCGCTTAATAAGCTTGCCTCCAGAGTTTCCGTTCCCGGAAGCGTCAACGACAGCACCACAATAACCTCCCTCCCCCAGTATATTCTTAAAGAGGGCGTTGACGAATCCAAGGTTGACTATAATGAGTCCGATGACATAGAGCTTTGGGCAACGGCAAATTGGCAGAGCAGCAACACCGCGGTAATTTCCGTAAACAAGGATAATTCCAAGCTGTTCGCCCCCTACAAGGTAACCGTTACCCGCCCGTCCTCCGGCATTGCAAAGGTTACTCTTACTCTAACCATTACTTATAACGGCAGAGAAGACCTCAAGGTAACCAAGGTATATAATGTAAATGTATTTCCCGAAATTGTAGTCAAAGAGGTTGACTATCAAAAGGTTCTCGAGGAAGCGCTCAAGACCCTTAAAAATCCGAGAAACGGTGAAGCTATCGACCCCAAAGCCGTAGCAAGCGATATTCAGTTCCCCACCACCCGCGATATTGAAAAAATCACCCTCCGTGACTATAACGAGTATTTCAACGGAAAATACACTCCTGTTTTAATCACCAGCAGCAACGAGGATGTTATTGTTTCCACCGGAACATACAATGTCGCCCGTGCGCGCACCTATCGCCCGCTTCCCGGAAGCGATAATGCTGATGTAACAGTAACTGTATATATTCTCGATCGTCCCAGCGGTACAGGCGACGCAGTGGGCGAGCCTCTTGCAAAGGTTGAGCTTCATTTCACCGTTCTTGCCTTTACTCAAAATGAGCTTGACGATGCAGCCGCTTTTATGAAGAAGGTCTGCACCGAGGAGGTTTATTGGCAGGGCATTAAGAAGGCAAACTCCGCAAAGGATAATGTCACCGGCGATATGTGGAGCTTCATTGAAATCGTTCCCGACGGCGACGGATATAAATTTATCCGCAACATGAACGATTATAACTTCAACGGCGTTGAAGCCGACGATATAGACGGATGGGAAGCCGCCGAAAAGTATCGCTGCTTCCGTTCAAGCGTGCCCTCCGTTGTGCAAAGCGAAAATCTCTTTGTAACCAAGCCCGAATATGATACCAAGGTAAAGATAGACAGCGTTCTTTCCTATACCGAGTATGCGAAATATTATGAAAAATTCAAGGATGATCCGAACTACGCACAGTTTGCACAGTTCTACAAGCAGCCCATATTCACGGTAGTGACCGTAAAGGGCGAAAAAGGCGCGAACCCCTCCACCAAGGAAATAAGCGTAACCGTAAATGTTACCGGCAGCACCTTCGAAGCCTCCTTCGCCGATCTTTCCAAGCCCTATACCTGTATGAACGATGAATACAAGACTGCGGCGAACGCAGTATTCTCCGTTCTTGAGGCAAACGGCTACACCGTTTCCGGCAGCGAAAGCTATGTGACCGGAATTACCGACAAAAACGGCGTAGCACTTAGTTCCGGCGACGAAAAGCACGGTCCATGGTCCGGCTGGATGTTCAAGGTGAACGGAGCCGCCCCTATGCTTGACTCCACCACCTATGCGCGACTTGACCAGTACATTCTTAAAGAAAACGATGTAATCACATTCTACTATGTGGATTGTCCCACCGACGACGGCAACCATATTCCCTCCGCTTCCGACCCGACTGTTTGCTCCGTTTGCGGAGGACATATTCCCGCGGTCACCACAACCTATGTATGGAACGACAATAACTCCGAATGCACCGCAACCGCAACCAGAAACGGCGTTGTTACCGCCACCGAAACCGCAAAATCCACAATGACCGTTGTAAAAGCTGCCACCTGCACCGAAAAAGGACAGGTTAAGTTCACGGTCGAATTCCAAAACGCGGCATTCTCCAAACAGGAAAAAACCATCGACACCGATCCTCTCAACCACGGCTGGAACGCTCCCACCTACGAGTGGAAAGAAATTTCCGGCGGCTATGAATGCACCGCTAAGCGCGTGTGCAAGCACGACGCAAGCCATGTGGAAACCGATAAAGCAACCGTCACTTATGCGGAAATCACCCCCGCTACCTGCCTTGTGAACGGCGAAGGAAGATAC
>SFFD01000056.1 GCA_004556975.1 Oscillospiraceae bacterium
AACGCGAGAATAGCGAAGCCGAAGCGTGAGCGGATAACGGCAAAGGGGCAAACCAACGCCTTAATAGCACTTGTGAAGAAACGCTAAGCTAAAAGTAGGGGGCAAAACTTTTCTTTTACCGTTTTACGGCTTTTCTTTTGGTTACAAAAGAAAAGGGGTAAACGTTACTCTGCTTACGGGCACAGTAAATAATATTGTTGGGCACTTAATTTGCGCAAACTCGCTTTGGCGGCAGAGCCGCGGCCGGTTAGGTATTTATAAAATTGCCCGTCAAAATACATTTGTACTATATGATTATATAAAAAAAGCTCTGTCAAATCAAGATAAAGCCGATTTTTCGGAAAAAAATATAAAGACGGGCAAAACATTAACATCCCGTTAATTGACTTTGGATAAATATAAGGATAAAATATAACTTTAGAATCGGTTAATTTGACCATATCACGCCGCCGGGGGCTTTTTTAAACGCGCAAAGCTTTTCCGGCGGGTTGCCGCGCGCGACGCGGCGGCAAAAGCAAACAAACCGGGTAATTACGAAAAAGGAGCATATATAATGGGTCTTATCGAAAAGATATTCGGAAACTATTCTCAAAAAGAGCTTAAGCGCATTGACCCGACAGTAAAAAAGGTTCTTGCGCTTGAGGACAAATACCGCCAAATGAGCGAAGAGGAGCTTCGCTCTCAGACGGCGGTGCTCAAGGAGCGCCTTGCAAACGGCGAAACCCTTGACGACATTTTGCCGGAGGCCTTCGCCGCCTGCCGCGAAGCCTGCGACAGGGTGCTTGATATGCGCCCCTACCCCGTTCAGATAATCGGCGGCATTATTCTTCACCAGGGAAGAATTGCCGAAATGAAAACCGGCGAGGGCAAAACCCTTGTGGAAACCCTGCCCGCATACCTCAACGCCCTTACGGGAAAGGGCGTACACATTGTAACCGTCAACGATTACCTTGCAAAGCGCGACTCCGAGTGGATGGGCAAGGTGTTCAGCTATATGGGGCTTTCCGTGGGTCTTGTAATTCACGGAGTTGAAAACGACGACCGCCGCGAGGCCTACGCCAGCGACATTACCTATGGCACAAACAACGAATTCGGCTTTGACTATCTGCGCGACAACATGGTTACCTATAAGGAAAACCGGGTTCAGCGCGGCTTTAACTATGCCATTGTGGACGAGGTGGACTCCATCCTCATTGATGAGGCGAGAACCCCGCTTATCATCTCCGGCCGCGGCGACAAATCCACCGACCTTTACCAAAAGGCGGACAGATTCGTCCGCACCCTTACCGCAATTAAGGTCAAGGAGCACGACGACAAGGAAGAAACCGACGACGTCGACGCAGATTACATCGTTGACGAAAAGGCAAACACCGCCACCCTTACCCCAAGGGGCGCGGAAAATGCGGAAAAATACTTCAATGTTGAAAATATCAACGACGCGGACAATATGACCCTGCTCCACCACATCAACCAGGCCATAAAAGCCCACGGCGTTATGAAGCGCGACGTTGATTACGTTGTAAAAGACGGCGAGGTTATCATAGTCGACGAATTCACCGGCCGCCTTATGCTCGGGCGCCGCTATAACGACGGTCTGCACCAGGCCATCGAGGCAAAAGAGGGCGTTACCGTGGCAAGAGAGAACCGCACCCTTGCCACCATCACCTTCCAGAACTATTTCCGTATGTATCACAAGCTTTCAGGCATGACCGGTACCGCCATGACGGAAGCGGACGAATTCCGCGAGATTTACGGACTTGACGTTGTGGAAATTCCCACAAACAAGCCCGTAATCCGCGAGGATATGCCCGACGTCGTCTATAAGACAGAGGCAGCCAAATTCCGCGCGGTTATTGACGAAATTGTTGATGCTCATGCGAAAAATCAGCCCGTTCTCGTGGGCACAATCTCCATTGAAAAGTCTGAAGTGCTCAGCAGTATGCTCAAAAAAAGAGGAATTCCCCATAACGTGCTCAACGCAAAGCACCACGACCGCGAGGCGGAAATTGTCGCCCAGGCGGGTATGCCCGGCGCAGTGACCATAGCCACCAATATGGCGGGACGCGGAACGGATATTATGCTCGGCGGCAACGCGGAATTCCTTGCCAAGGCGGAAATGCGCAAGCAGGGCTATGACGAAGAAATGATAAACGCCGCCACCGCCTATTTTGAAACCGGCGCGGAGGATATTCTTGCCGCAAGGGCGCTTTACCGCGAGCTTTATAAGAAATTCAAGGAAGAAATTGCGCCCAAGGCAGAGGAGGTGCGCAATGCCGGCGGACTTTACATCATCGGCACGGAACGCCACGAATCCCGCCGAATTGACAACCAGCTCCGCGGACGCGCCGGCCGCCAGGGCGACCCGGGCAAAACCCGTTTTTATGTATCCCTTGAAGACGACCTTATGCGCCTTTTCGGCGGCGAGCGCCTGCAAAGCCTTATGACCACGCTTAAAATCGACGAGGATATGCCCATTGACGCAAAGCTGATAAGCTCTTCCATTGAAAGCGCCCAGCGCAAGGTCGAGGGCAGAAACTTTGAAATGAGAAAGAACGTCCTCAAGTTCGACGACGTTATGAATAAACAGCGCGAGATTATCTACGGTCAGCGCAGCAAGGTGCTGGAGGGCGAGGATCTCAAATCCGAAATTGCGAAAATGCGCGCCGAAAGCGTTGAAAAAACCGCCGACATATATCTTGCCGCCGATGAGGACAAGGAAAACTGGAACCTTAACGGCCTGCGGGACTATTATTCCGGATGGCTGCTTACCGACGGCGACCTGCGCTTTGACAGGGATGAATTTGAAAAGCTGAAAAAAGAGGACGTGGTGCGCATAATCCGCGACCGTATGGAAGAGCGTTATGCCGCCCGCGAAAAGGAATTCGGCGAAGAAACCATGCGCGAGCTGGAGCGCGTCGCCCTTTTGCGCAACGTCGACCTTAAATGGATGGACCATATTGACGATATGTCCGACCTTAAGCAGGGCATTTATCTGCGCGGCTATGGCCAGCACGACCCGGTTGTGGAATACCGCATAGAGGGCTTTGAAATGTTCGACAGCATGATTGAAGCCATCCGCGAGGATACGGTAAAAATGCTGCTTACCGTTCGCCTTCGCGCCGAGGAGCCAAAGCGCGAGCAGGTTGCCGTGCCTATGGAAAGCGGCGGCGACGGCACAGCACCGCAAAGACCCGCCGCAAAGAAAAAGGTTGGGCGCAACGACCCCTGCCCCTGCGGAAGCGGCAAGAAATATAAGCACTGCTGCGGAAGATGAACGGAGAAAAATCCCCGGCGCTGCTCAACATAGTTCTTGTGGAGCCGCAAATTCCGCAAAACACGGGCAACATCGCCCGCACCTGCGCCGTAACGGGGGCGGCGCTCCACCTTGTGAAGCCCATGGGCTTCGTTATAGACGACAAAAAGCTCCGCCGGGCGGGGCTTGACTATTGGGATAAGCTTGACATAAGCTATTACGACGGCATGGACGATTTTTTCGCCCGCAACCCCGGCGGAGCCTTCTTCTACTTCACCACCAAAGGACAGCACCGCCACAGCGATGTCGTCTACCCAAAGGGCTGTTATCTTATTTTCGGGCGTGAGGACGCCGGGCTGCCGGAGGAGCTGCTTTTCCGCAACCCGGGCACGGCGCTGCGCATTCCCATGCGCCCCACCCTGCGCAGCCTTAACCTTTCAAACAGCGCGGCCATTGCCGCATATGAGGTTCTGCGCCAATGGGACTACCCGGATATGCAGGAAACCGGCGAGCTGCGCAGCTTTGACTGGGCAGACGCCAAAACGGAACGGGAGTGATACATATTTCCGGCGAAAGCACTCTTCAAAAGCTTATGGGCGCCATGCGCAAAGCGATTATTGACTATAACATGATAGAAAACGGCGACAGAATCGCCGTGGGCGTTTCCGGCGGGAAGGATTCGCTGGCAACCCTTGCGGGGCTGGCGGGTCTGCGGCGTTTTTTGGGAAAGGATTACTCCGTTGTCGCCGTGACCCTTGACCCGCAGTTCGGCGGCGAACCCAACGACTTTTCCGCCATAGAGGAATTCTGCCGGGAGCGGGATATTGAGTACGTTCTGCGCCGCACCAACATCGGCAATATAATTTTTGAAGACCGCAAAGAGGCAAACCCCTGCTCCCTTTGCGCCCGTATGCGCCGGGGACTTCTGCACGACATAGCAAAGGAAAACGGCTGTAACAAAATGGCCCTTGGGCACAACTATGAGGACGCTGTGGAAACCTTTTTGATGAACCTTTTTGACGAGGGACGCGTGGGCTGCTTTTCCCCGGTTACATGGCTTTCCCGAAAGGAAATCACCGTAATTCGCCCGCTTATTTACTGCCACGAGGACGAAATTGTGCGCATTGCGGCGCACGAGGGCTTTCCCGTTGTAAAAAGCCGCTGCCCGGCGGACAAGCATACGGAGCGGGAACATGTAAAACAGCTTATTGAACGCCTTGAAACAGAGGAAGGCTATGACTGCCTGCGCAGCAGGCTGCTTGGCGCAATGCAGAGGGGCGATGTTTGCGGCTGGGGAATAGGCGGCTCGGAGAGCCGCAGTGAAATCCGCGGCGAAGCCGCGGGTGAAATCGTGCCTTCGGCACAGTGAAATACGCGCCTTGCGCGTGTGAAATATTTCGCCCCAAAAGGGCGAAATGTTTAGGTGTGCCGCGGGTCGCGGCACATTTTTATAGGGCTTCGGCACAGAGGTAACGGGCGCAAAGCCTTCCCCTTGGGGAAGGTGGCGCGGTGCTGCGCTTTTGCGCTGCACCGTGACGGATAAGGGCAGCCCGCCGAAAGCGGGCTTAACCGCGGCACGCACTTTTGCAAATTCTGTGCACGGCGCGGGAGCGCCCTCGCCGAGTAAGCTGCGGCTCAGCCGCCTTATAAGTATGCGCCCTCCGCCGCGGCATTAAAACAAATAACCTCGGCTGGTGCGAAGCACCTCCGGCGGTCGAGCATCCGAGGCGTACTGAAAAACCGCCCGGGACCCCGTCGGGGAGGCGGCCCCGATTAGGAACCATACAGTCTCCGGTGGAGCGTTTATTCCCCCTTTTCAAGGGGGAGTCTCACGCGGGAGCGTGAGGGTGGGGGTTGTAAAAACTTTTCTTTTACCGTCTTACGGCTTTTCTTTTGGTTACAAAAGAAAAGGGGTAAGTATCGCCGAGGTGACGAGCACGCAAAGAAATATTGCGGGTCAGTAAATCGGCGTAAACGCTATCACCGGTCGCCGATACAACCCCTCAGTCATAGGTGGTTTTTAATTAAAGGCATCAAGGCATAGGTTTGCCCCTTTGCCGTTCTCCGCTCACGCTTCGGCTTGCGCTATTCTCGCGTTCGCGGACGGCGGCAGTCGAAATTCCTCGCTTCATCCTCCACCATTTCATAAAAAAGGAGCTGTTTTTGAGCATGGAGCAGCCAAAGCTTTATATGGTATGCGGAATTTCCGGAAGCGGAAAGACCTTTTACGCAAAAAAGCTGGAGGAAAAGGGCGTTTTTCGCCTTTCCATAGACGAGGAGCTTTGGCCGGATTTCTTTCTGCTTGACCCGCTGCTTTCGGGTGAGCACAGAGCCGTGCTCAAGGAGCAGGCAACGGCGCGGATAAAAAGCCGCGCGGCGAACCTTGCGGCGGAGGGACGGAGCGTTTGTATAGATATGCCCTTTTGCAAACGCAGCCAGCGCGAGGAATTTCGGGAATATGCGAAAAAAATCGGGGCGGAGCCGGTGCTCATATATATGAAAGCGGAGCTTTCGGTGCTCAAAGAGCGCCTTGCCGCAAGAAAGGGCAAAAACGGTCCCAACGCCCTGCCTGTTTCCGAGGAGGAGCTTATGCGGTACTGGAACGGCTTTGAAAGACCGCTTTCGGAGGAAAACGCCACCGTAATCGAACAGGAACAGCCGCCCTGCCCCGGCTCATATTGAGCGCGCGCCTACGGAAAAGCTTTTGTTGAATATGAAAAGAAAAGCGCCCATGCGGGCGCTTTTTGTTTTATCTCATTCCTTCCGTCCAGCCGGTCATCCAGCCGGAAATAAGGCTTTCTCTGTCTTCTTCCGACCAGGCGGGCTTGTTCCAATAGTCCGTCAGGCTTTTGCCGAAGGTGTCGCTGCGCCAGCCGAAGGGCAGCGAGGAAACGAGCTCCGGAATCCAGTTGCCGGAGGTGTAATAGCGGGCGACTGCGCGGGCAAGCGAATCGGAAATGACATAGCCGCCGTTTGCGCCGTTTTCTGCGGAGGCGGCGCCGGAATTTTCAGAACCCGGCGAGGAGCTTAAAATGCTGTCAAGAGTTCCGGAGGAAGCGGCGCCGCCGCTTGCGCCGTTTTCGGCGGAGGCGGTTTCATTTTCGGTGCTCAAAGAGCCGGAAGAAGCGTTTCTTTGAGCACGGCGGCCTTCCAAAGGCTCGGTATAGTTAAAGGCAACGCCGCCGAAGGCTTCGGAATATGCGGCCATGCCTTCGGCTTCGGTATAAAGCCACTTTACAAAGTCGCGTGCGGAGGAAGCGGCCGCGGCGTCCGCATTGGGATTAAAGGTAATATAATAGCGGCTTGCAATGACGATGGAGCGGTTCAGCTTTTCGGCGCTTGTGCCGGAAGCGGTAACGTCGCTTTCGGAAAGCGGCAGCTTCATAGGAAGAATATCCAGGTTTTCGCCGAAGGTTACGCTGGATTTTTTAAAATCGGAAGCGTCAAGGCTGCTTCCCGGATAGAAAAGGGCAAAACCGCCGGTAAAGGCGTCGATGGCGGCGGAATAGGTGTAATCTCCGCCGACAAAGTCCTCGCCCCTGCCGATGGCGCCGCCGGTGCCCGCCACATGGCTTGTAAGGTCGTCAAGAGCCTGCGCGGCGGCGGCAAAGGCGCCCTTTGCGCCGGTAACGTCGTTTTCGGCGGCGGCGGAAATTTCGTTTCTTTCACCGAACTTTGCCGCAAGGGCATAGTTCATAAGATATTCATAGGCACGACTGCTTTCCGAAGTGAGAGCGAACACGCCGGAAAGCATTTGAGCACGGCCGGTTTTTGCTTCGGCAAAGGTGTATTCGTTGCCGTTTACGGTAACGGAGGCGGCAGAGGGCGCTGAAATATATGTTTCCACGGCGGAAACAAAGCCCATAAAGTCGTTATACGAACATTCGCGAAGGTCGGAAACCAGGTCGGAAACATCCTCGACGCCGAAAAGGTCGGAAAGCATATCGCGGTCGAAGATATAGCCATAGCCCTCAAGCATAAGGGGAATGCCATAGTTCCCCGCGCCGGAATTCATCCAAAGGCCGGAGGGAACGCCCGCTTCAGAGCCGAAAAACTCGTTGCTGATTTCTCCGAAAAGACCCTTTTCGTGCCAGGAGGAAAGGTCCTCGCCAGAATCCACCACATAAATTGCGGGGTTTTCGGTTTCGGCGGCGGCCGCAAGGCCGCTTTCGTAAAATTTTACTCCGATTTTTTTACCCGTGGCGTTTTCATAGGCGCGGGCGGCGGAGGCAAGCAGGGAATCCAGCTCCTTGCTGCTGTGATATATCACAAATTCGTCGGTTGCTTCCGCGGCGGAGCTGCCCGGAGACGGGTTATTGTCCTTTTTGTTGCAGCCGCAAAGGCACAAAAGAAGCGCCAAAACGAGTGCAAGGGCAATGATTTTGTTTATTTTCATTGCGTTTTCATTCCTTTCGTAGTTTTGAGGTTATTTTTTGCAAAAAACTTCGGAATATCACGAGCCGGCGGGCAAATTTTTAAAATGATTTTTTACGGGTGCGCTTCGCGCAAAGGAATTTTTAATAAAAAGCCTTGACACGCTTTTATATTGATGTTAAAATATTTTTTACGCGGGGCATATGCCCTGTTTTTAAGCAAAAAACGAATATGCGGATGTGGCGGAATTGGCAGACGCGCTAGATTCAGGTTCTAGTGATAGCAATATCCTGTGGGTTCAAGTCCCATCATCCGCACCAAAAAAGCACCTCTCAAAGAGAGGTGCTTTTTTTGCATGATGCGGACTTGAACCCACGAAAGAAGGAGACCCCACAAAGCCGCAGGCTTTGTGGGGAGCGCAGCGGAACAAGCCAAAAGAGCAGCGCGCTGCGACGAAAGTCCCATCATCCGCACCACGAAAAATCCCTCTTTTGTCTACCACGACAAGAGAGGTTTTTCTGTTTGATATTTCTGTGTCTTTATGGTAAAATGAACGGAACAAAATGCAATTTGGGGAGAAACGATATGAAGACTATAAGCACTTTGGAAAAAATCAATCATCTGCTAACGGAACAGTTTGCGATTGACTATGGATGTACAGTTGAGGATTTTTGCAGCAAAGAAACCCTGGTCACAGAACTGCGCCCCAATGATCGGGCACGAAAGCGTGAG
>SFFD01000018.1 GCA_004556975.1 Oscillospiraceae bacterium
CGCCGTTTGCAGCACTAAACCGCCGGTAAGGGTTTTGTTTGCTCCAAAATCCATAACTACACGAAGCCCCAAAACTTTTTTATAGAACGCCGCCGATTTTTCAATGTCGGTTACCGCCAATAAAGTATTTTTCATCTTCACAAATTATACCCCCCAACTTATATATTGAAACCGCTGCTCATATTAACTGCCCATAATGTTTGCAAACCGTTTTAAACACCGTGCAGGTTTTGAAAGTTTAATCATATATTTGCCTTTATAAAAAGTTTCTGATTTGTTTTATCATCTTAAAAATAAATATACCATTGGCAAAATTCTGCTTTTAGCTTTGAGCACCGATAATATTTATGGCGCTTGTCTTTTTGAGCACGGGTATTCTGTCTTTCAAAAAATGAGCACGGTCTTACGCTTACCATGCTCATCTTTTTATTCTTCATAAAGATAATTTAAAAATCCATCGGAATAATATTGTGTTCCGTCCGCCAATACCCACATAGCTTCGGTATTTTCGAGCGAAGCAATAAGCGCCTGTCCATCTTCCAGCGAAAGGTTGAAGCACGCTGTGGAAAGCGCGTCCGCCACTCCGGAATCCGGCGTGATTATTGAAACGGAATCAAACGTGTTTTTCGGCATAAGTGTATCGGGGTCAATTATATGATGATATTTCACATTTTCGACATAATAATAGCGCTGATATGTGCCGCTTGTTACAAGCGCGGTGTCAGAAACAGCAACTTTAAGCAAATATTTGTCTTCACTGAAAATATCCGGGTTCTGAATTCCCGCTACCCAGCCCTTGCCGTCGGCTTTTGTGCCTATGGTACGGATATTTCCGCCTATATTAAGAGTATAATTGTTTACGCCCATATCAATAAGTTCCTGCGCTATGCGTTCCACGGCGTAGCCCTTTGCAACGGCGCCCACATCTATGCTCATCTTGGGGTCAGCAAGAAAAACGGTGCTTTTTTCTTCATCTATAACAATGTCATCGATATTGCAATGCTCCGCAGCAGCGCGAAGGTCTTCCATGGGCGGAACCTTTGCATTTTCCGGATCATAAATTCCGTCCTCGCGGTAATCGTGCCAGATTGAAAGTACGCTGCCCATAGCCACATTGGTCATACCCTCCGTAAAAGCATACATCTCCTTGGCAAATTTAAGCATGGCGATTATATCGCCGTCAACAGCGACCGGAGCTTCTTTTCCCTCATCGTTTATGTTATAAAGGTTACTTATTCCCTCATATTTATGATAAATATCATACAGTTTATTATAGCGCTCAAGTTCAGCGGATATAAAATCGCAGGTTTTATTGAAATCCTCTTCGTTTTCTTCATAACCCACCACTACAGAAACCGTATCAAAATAATCGAGGTATTGTTTTGAATATCTTGTTTTGTTCACCGTATTGCAGCCGGCAAAACCGCACAAAAGACAGATTGTCATCAGTGCGGAAAAGCTATGCCTTGCAAAAGTTTTCATAGGCTTCCTCCGTGATTTTTCTATAAAAATATGAGGGGGAAAAACTCCCCCTCATATTATACGCATTTCAGCTGAATTTGCAAATTATTTTGCGTTTTCAACAGCTTTTACAACGCTCTCCTGATATCCGGTGATCTGCATGGTGCAGCCGGCGAGAAGTACATCGTCAGTAGGAACCATGTGACCATTGGACTCAACGGTCTCGATAGCGGAAACGTCAGCAGCGGTCATGCCGATAACATAAGCTTCGAATGCAGTAGCCTGCTCAAACCACTCTTTGCTGATGGAGGAAACGCCTCTCATGCCATAGTCGTCTTTGAGCTCTTTCTTGGTGCCGTTGAATACAGCGTTGGTGATTTCGCCCTTGGTGTCGAAGTCGATCTTGGGCTGGATGGTGTCTACAAGAGCAGCAAGGATCTTGCCGTCTTTGTCAACAGCAACAGCTGCAAACTCGGTGTACATATAAGCTTTACCGTCGGCGTCAGCAGTAGCAGAAGCGGTGGAGCCGTTAACGGTGGAGATTGCAGTAAGACCAAGTTTGAATTCGTCAGCGGTGAATTCTCTTGCATATTCGTCGTTGCAAGCTTTGGTGAAAGCATCAACAAAAGCGGTGATGTCCATGGTGCAGCCGGCGTAAAGAGTCTCGTCAACAGCTACGTTGTGGCCGTTTTCTTCTTTGGTTTCAAGAGCAGCGATTTCTGCACCGGTCTTGCCGATTGCGAATTCGCAGAAAGCTTCGGCCTGTTCATACCATTCTTTCTGAATGCCGGAAACGCCCTTCATGCCGTAGTCTTCTTTTTTCTCTTTCTTGGTGCGAGCATCGAAAGCGGTAGGATCTACAACGCCGTCGGTGATTGCAAGTCTGTTCTGTGCAACATCAAGGTCAGCAGCAACGATTTTGCCGTCAGCGTCGAGAACGACAGTAGCAACAGTTGCATCAACCTGTGCATTTCCTGCTTTAGAGGATTTGGTGCTTACGGAAATGCCCATGCCAAGTTTGTAGGTGGCAGCAGTGGTTTCGTTCTGAGATTCTTCATTCTGAGATTCAGATTCGCTCTGAGATTCAGATTCGCTCTGGTCGTCAACAACAGGCTCTTTTTCGTTATTGCAAGCTGCAAAGGAAAGAACCATTACAAGAGCGAGGAGAAGTGCAAGAAGTTTTTTCATAATAATACTCCCAACTTTCTTTTTCTTGTTAATTTTGTCGGATGGATATTGTTTTCCTTCCGATACAGCTATTCATTATAGCCATAAATATCTTCAATGTCAATAGCTCGTTAAGAATTTATCGTTAAAGTTTTTCGTTTTTGCCGTTTATAATTTACCCAATATGTATTTTTACAAAAATCCGCATTTTGTTTGCGATTATCCTTTTTATTTGCATGATTTTTATATTGCTTTCAAACCGTTGACTTAACTATTGTATTGTACTATAATATTAAGTGGTTTTTTGTTGGCTGTATTTTGTCAAGAAATAAACAAAACCAAACGCAGAAATAGAAAAGAGGTTTTTTATCCATGTCTATTTTCGGCATTCGCGGGGTACATGTTCCGCATCACAAGCATACTGAAAAGCTTGCCGCGGTGCGTATGCCCATACCGAAAACAGTGGTGATCCCCATGTCAATGCACATCGGTGCTCCTGCAAAGCCCATTGTTAATGTGGGTGACACCGTCGGCGTTGGCCAGCTCATCGCCGAAGCGGGCGGATTTATTTCCTCCCCTGTTCATGCCTCCGTTTCCGGTACTGTCAAAAAAATTGACTCCGTCACCGGAAGCAACGGAAGCCCCATGACCGTAATCGCCATTGAATCCGACGGTGAAATGCGTCCTTATGAAGGCATAACGCCCCCCACCGTTACGAATTATGATGAATTCGTTGCCGCTGTTCGCGCAAGCGGTATTGTCGGTCTTGGCGGTGCAGGCTTTCCCACTTTTGTAAAGCTTTCCGTAAAGGATCTTTCCAAGGTTTCCGAAGTAATCCTTAACGGAGCAGAGTGCGAGCCCTACATAACCAGCGACACCAGAACAATGATCGACCGCGCCGACGATATTTTTGAGGGCATCAAGCTTCTTGAAAAATATCTCGGAGTAAAAAAGGTAATTATCGGCATTGAAGACAACAAGCCGGAGGCCATCGCCAAAATGAAGGAACTTTCCGCCAAGGATTCCGCCATTGAAGTTAAGTCTCTTCCCGCTTCCTACCCTCAGGGCGGCGAAAAGGTGCTTATATTCAACACCACCGGAAAAGTCGTTCCGGAAGGCAAGCTTCCCCTTGACGTAGGTTCCATCGTTATGAACGTAACTACGCTTGCCTGCATTGCGGAATATTGCCGCACAGGTATGCCCCTTGTTGAAAAATGCTGCACTGTTGACGGTTCCGCCGTTGCAGAGCCTAAAAATGTAATCGTCCCTATCGGAACTTCTATGAGAGATGTTTTCGAATTCTGCGGCGGATTTAAGGAAGAGCCCAAAAAGGTTATCTACGGCGGCCCGATGATGGGCATTGCCGTTCCGAACCTTGATCAGCCCATTATGAAAAACACCAACGCCATTCTTGCTTTCAATGCAAAAGATGCCGAAGATCCTGAAGAGACCCCCTGCATCCATTGCGGCAACTGCATAAACCATTGCCCGATGCGTCTTAACCCGCCGGCAATCGGAACCGCTCTTGCCCACAAAGACTATGCCGCTTTGGCCGATCTTAAGGTAAATCTTTGTATGGAATGCGGCGCCTGCGTATTTGTATGCCCCGCAAGACGTCTTATTGTTCAGCGCCACAAGCTTGCAAAGCAAGAGCTTCGCGCATATCAGGCAAAGCTTGCGGAGGAAAAGAAAAAAGCGGAGGAGGCAAATAAATAATGGAAAATAACTTTATTGTTTCCGTCAACCCTCACGTTTATGGAAAAAGGAACACCACAGGCGTTATGCTTGACGTAATAATTGCCCTTTTGCCCGCAGTTGTGGCTTCCGTAGTTCTGTTCGGAGCACGCGCGGCAATGGTAATCGGCGTATGCGTCGTTTCCTGCGTGATTTTCGAGTATCTGTTCACCCTTATCTGCAAGCGCCCCGTTTCCGTCGGCGATCTTTCCGCCGTTGTTACGGGAATTTTGCTTGCGCTTAATATTCCGTCAACCATTCCGCTTTGGCAGGCCGTTGTCGGTTCTTTCATAGCCATTGTTGTGGTAAAATGCCTGTTTGGAGGCATCGGCCGCAACTTTGCAAACCCTGCAATCACCGCACGTGTCGTAATGCTTATTGCGTTCACCGGAACCATGACCGACATTGTGTTCCCCGTTCAGAAAGTGGATACCGTTGCCACCGCGACTCCTCTTTCTGCGCTTCCCATGGGCGGTGTTGAGGCGGTTGACGCTTCTTTGCTTGATATGTTCCTCGGTGTGCGCGGCGGCGCTCTCGGTGAAACCTCTGCGGCGGCTTTGCTTCTCGGCTTTGTCTATCTGCTTGTCCGCGGAATTATCACCTGGCACACCCCCGTTGTTTTCATCGGAACCGTTTTCCTCGGCTCGCTTGCAATCACCGGCGACGTTACCACAGCACTTTATTATACCCTTTCCGGCGGTCTGTTCATCGGCGCCATCTTCATGGCAACCGACTATGTTACCAGTCCCTCCACTCCCTGGGGAAAGGTTGTTTTCGGCCTTGGCTGCGGAATTATAACTCTGCTTATCCGTTTCTACGGAAGCTATCCGGAAGGTGTTTCTTTCTCTATTTTGTTTATGAATATTCTTAATCCTTATATAGAGAAATGGACCATGCGTAAACCGTTGGGAGGTGTTAAAGCATGAAAGAGAACGTTAAAAGCGTAGTTGTTCTTACTGCCATCTGCCTTGTTGTTGCGGCTCTTCTTGCTGTTACCAACTTCTATACCGCTCCTGTAATTGAAGCAAACAAAGCCGCAGCCGCAACCGGCTCTTTGGCAGAGGTTATTCCCGGCGCAACCGGATTTGAAGAAGTCGAGCTTCCCGCAGACGCTCCCGCAACCGTAAAGAATCTTTACAAAGAAACTTCCGGCCTTGGATATGTAATGCTGCTTGAAACCAGCTCAAATTACAGCGCAAGCCCCATGGCAATCACCGTCGGCTTTGGCGCGGACAGCAAGATTTCCGGCATTCTGCTTACAAACTATCAGGAATCCAAGGACTTCGGCGCGGATTATCCCGCAACATATATCGGTCAGGATTCCGCTTTGGGCGGAGTTGACACCGTTGCAGGCATCACCTACTCCTCCAAAGCATTCAAAGACGCAATTACCGACGCTTTCAATACTCTTATCAATTCCGGTCTTCTTGCCGCAGGCGAAAAGAGCGAAGAACAGCTTATCGGCGAAGCTATGCCGCTTGCACTGCCCGGCTGCGTCAACGGAACCGGCGCATGCGTTGTTGAAGAAGCCGCCGCTTCCGATGCTTCCATTACCGCTGCATACAAAGCAAAGAACGGCTGCGGATACATTGCCGTCGTTTCCGCCTCCGACGGAACTCTTGTATGCGGCATGAACGCATTCGGCGAAGTAAAATGCATTGACCTTGAGGGCAACGACGTAACCGACGCTCATGCGGACGCTGTTGCAGCAGTTCAGGCTTCCTTCGCGGCTCCCGCTACCGAAAACCTTGAAGCCAACCAGGCTGTCGCGCTTCGCGCATTTGAGGACGGCGTTGAGGTTGAGCTTACTCCCGTTGAAGCCACCGGTGCCTTTGGAGTTGCAGTAGCAGCATTCAAAGCAAACCTTGGCGAAGAAGTTCAGTATGTAATTCTTACTCAGCCCATCGGCTATGGCGACGAAACCATGAAGATGCTTCATGTTATCAATTCCAACGGTGAAATTGTGCTCTTTAAAACGCTTTCCGAACTTATTGTTCACGGAGATTATTACTCCGAGCATCAGCTTACCGATGAAGCAGCATACAGAGCACAGTTCAGCGGCCTTACCGAATCCACTTATTCCGACGATATGACCGTTGTTTCCGGCGCAACCATTACTTCTCACGCCGTTGCAACCTCTCATCGCGCCGCATTTGAAGTATTTAACAATATAAAGGAGGCGGCATGATCTTATGAAGAACAAAGCTTCAATTTTTCTTAACGGCATAATCAAAGAAAACCCGGTGCTTGTGCTTCTTCTTGGCACCTGCCCCACTCTTGCCACCACCGGCAGCGTAGTTTCTGCTTTTGCTATGGGCGTTGCCGCTACAGCAGTTCTTTTCTGCTCCAACATAGTAATTTCTGCACTGCGCAAGGCAATTCCCGATAAGGTGCGCATTCCCTGCTACATAGTTGTCATCGCGGGTTTTGTAACAGTTGTTCAGATGCTTATGGAAGCTTATCTTCCCGACCTTTACAATATGCTTGGCATTTATCTTGCCCTTATTGTTGTTAACTGCATCATCCTTGGCCGTGCTGAAATGTTTGCGCGCAAAAACAATGTTTTTGATTCCGCTCTTGACGGCCTTGGCATGGGTCTTGGCTTTACCTTTGCGCTTATCCTTATGGCTTCCTTCCGTGAAGTTCTGGGCGCAGGCTCATGGGCAGGCCACGAAATTGCTTTTCTTAAAAATTACACTATACCTATTCTTACTGCTGCACCCGGCGGATTTTTCACCTTCGGCATTATGATTGCCCTTATGAACAAGCTTACCAAAGGCAAAGCACCGGTAAGAAAGAGCTTCTCTTGCGAAGGCTGCCCCAACGCCGCCGCCTGCAGAAAAGTTTCATGCGAAGCTGAAGTAAAGGAGGAAGTAAACAATGGTTAAAACCCTTCTTGTAATCCTTTTGTCCTCCGTTCTGGTCAACAACTATGTTCTTAACAAGTTCCTTGGAATCTGCCCTTTCCTCGGAGTTTCCAAAAAAGTTGACCAGGCAACGGGCATGGGTCTTGCGGTAATTTTTGTAATGCTGGTTTCCACTGCGGCAACCTGGCCCATTCAAACATACCTTCTTGACCCCAACGGTCTTGGCTACCTTCAGACCATAGTATTTATTCTTGTTATTGCCTCTCTTGTTCAGTTCGTGGAAATTGTGCTTAAGAAATACATTCCCTCTCTTTATAGATCTTTGGGTGTATATCTTCCTCTTATCACCACAAACTGCGCGGTTCTCGGCGTTACCATCAACAACATAAAGGATGAATACAGCTTCCTCGAGTCCATGGTAAGCTCTCTTGGCTGCGGTCTCGGCTTCCTTCTTGCAATGGTCATTTTTGCCGGAGTCAGAAGCAAAGTTGAAGACGCGCTTCCGCCCAAAAGCTTTTCCGGAATTCCGATAACCCTTATTTCCGCTTCCATTGTTTCCGTTGCCTTCTATGGCTTCGGCGGCGTTATTGAAAAGCTGTTTGCGTAAGGAGGTAGTAAAATGACACAAGCTATTATCAATGCCGTCCTGCTCGTTGCGGGAATAGGTCTTGTCGCTTCCCTTCTCATTTCAGTTGCCTCCACCTTTATGAGCGTTAAGGTCAACGAAAAAGAAGTTGCCGTCCGCGACTGCCTTCCCGGCGCCAACTGCGGTGCCTGCGGATATTCCGGCTGTGACGCCTATGCAAAGGCCGTCGCCGAGGATTCTTCCGTTCCTGCTAACCTTTGCCGTCCCGGCGGCGCTTCCGTTGCAAAAGCGGTTGCGGACGTTATGGGCGTTGAGGTTCTCGAAAGCAAACCCATGGCAGCCTTTGTTCATTGCCACGGCGATTGCTTTAACAATGCACAGAAAGAGATTTACTACGGTCTTGAATCCTGTGCAGCCGCAAAAATGCTTTACGGCGGCAAGGGCGCCTGCACCGCCGGCTGCCTTGGCTGCGGCGACTGTGCAAAGGCCTGCCAGTACGATGCAATCTGCATGGAAAACGGCATTGCCCACGTTGATACAAGAAAATGCACTGCCTGCGGCATGTGCGTAAAGGCTTGCCCCAACAAACTGATTTCCATCATTCCTCTTGCGGAAAAATCTGTTGTTACCTGTTCCAATCACGAAAAGGGCGCAGTTGTTCGCAAGGAATGCAAAAACGGTTGTATCGGCTGTATGAAATGCCAAAAGAACTGCCCTGCAGAGGCTATTAAAGTGGTTGACAACCTTGCGGTTGTTGATTATGATAAATGCATCGGCTGCGGTACCTGCGTAAAAGGCTGCCCTGTGGGTTGTCTGGAACTTATAAAAATCTGATTATATAAAAAACCTCTTGCAAAAAACGGCACGCCGCAGTGCGGCGTGCCGTTTTAAAAGAAGTTCGTGAACTTTTCTTTGACTGCATTTTGTGCAAAATACGGTCAAAGAAGAATTCAGGATGTTTTTGCTGAAAGGAATGTGGCTTTGCCGCCTGTTTATAATTATGAGCATCTTTAAAGACAAAAAGACAAGAAACGATATTCTGCTTGCCGCTGCCGTGCTTGTTGCGGCGGGCGGTATATGGCTTTTTTCCGCGCTTAACAGAACTGCGGGCACCTATGCATCCGTTATAGTAAACGGAATTGAAACCGCGCGCTATCCATTGAATACAGATGCGGAAATTCTGCTTGAAAGCGAAAACGGCGGATACAACGTGCTTGTAATAAAAGACGGAAAGGCAGACGTTACCGAAGCCTCGTGCCCGGACAAAATCTGTGTTAATCAGCACGCCATCGGCAAAACCGGCGAAACTATCACCTGTTTGCCTAATAAAACCGTAATTGAAATAGTGGGCGGAGAGCAGGAGGTTGACATAATTTCATGAAAGTAAAAAAGGTTGCCGTTCTTGGGCTTTGTGTTGCTCTTGCCATGATAATGTCCTATATAGAAAGCCTGTTTCCGCTTAATCTTGCCGTACCGGGTATTAAAATGGGGCTTGCCAATATTGTAATTATCTTTCTGCTTTATCGGGTTGGATTCAGTTCCGCATGCATTGTTTCCTTAATACGTGTTTTCCTTGTATCAATGCTTTTCGGAAATGTTATGATGATGGCTTACAGCATAGCAGGCGCGGTGCTTTCACTTGCGGTTATGTTCGTGCTCAAAAAATGCGGAAAGTTTTCCGTTGTCGGCGTAAGTATTGCCGGCGGTGTCGCGCATAATGCCGGTCAGATTATTATGGCCGTCATTCTGCTTGGTGCAAAACAGATTGCTTATTATCTTCCCGTGCTTGCCGTTACCGGAACGGTAACCGGTGTGCTTATCGGAATAGCCGCATCTGTTGTGATTAAAAGAGTAAAGCATATATGAAAAAACTCCTTATGGCCGCTGTCATAAGGAGTTTTTTCACTCGTGAATATACTTTATCAGGTAAAGAAGTAATCCTTTTTTATAGTATTATAATGATATAATACATTACTCTATTGCAAGCACAGAAGCTTCATATACCACATCTCTGACAATATCATAAAAATGCAAAAGAGATACCTCATCTTTATTAAGTTTTTCAATAAGAGAAGAAACTGCTTTCAGGTTCGAGCTTATCCTTTTAATTTCAAAAGTATCTCCTGTAATAGTATTCTTTCCCATTATTCCGAATACTTTCTCATTTTCTTCGGAAAATTCTGTAATGTGATATTCTGTCAAAATTGTTTTCTCCATTGTTGTTTCTCCTCTTTCAAATTTTTTTGCGAACATTTATATTTTTTAAGCACAATAGTATTTTATAACATATGAACAATTTATTTCAACAATTGCATTCCGTCGTATTTAACAAAATATATAAATAAAATTTGTTAAATATAAACAAATCGCTTTGATTTTGGCTGTTTTTCCCGTTTTAAGAATTATTTTTATTATTACATTTTGGCGTATTTTGAAAGTATTAAAACGAATATCAATAGAATTTGAATAATTTCTTGTAATATTTACTAAATTTAGTCATAAACTTTACATTTTCATCACAAAACCATCACTTTTATATGCCAAAATCTACTATTTTTAGTCAAACTTTTTGCCATGCCCGGCTTAAAAAAACGACCCCTCGGCTTTCACCGAAGGGTCATTTTTCTCTAAAAAAGAAATAGGAAAGAGAAGGAAAATATGAAAATGAAGTGTGACTATATATTACTGAAAAATTGTGAAAATGAAATGGTCAATTTTTAAACAAATTGTAAAATCGACACCGTTTTTGACAAATCGTAAAACCTTCAGTAATATTTGCGGAAAAATCCGCCGGTTTTTATCTGATAAAGGTGTAAATGAGGTTGTTTCTCACCGAGTTTTCAGTCACATAAAAACAGCCCTTTTAAAAAGGGCTGTTTTTATGTGACCGGAAAATAAGCCGGGTTCTGTAATGACGGCAATCTATCTTCGCTGCCGGTCGCCCGCGCAGCTTAAAATGCCACCTTTGCGAAGAGCGCCGGGCCGGCGCTTTACTCTTCTGTACGGTGTTGCTCCGGATAGGGTTTACAGGTTTTCTGCGTTACCGCAGAAAGCGGTGAGCTCTTGCCTCGCCTTTCCACCCTTACCGCAAAATGCGGCGGTATATTTCTGTTGCACTTTCCCTGGGGTCGCCCCCGGCTGCCGTTAGCAGTTATCCTTGCCCTTGGAGCCCGGACTTTCCTCGCGCCGTTCCTTTCGAAAATCGGCCCGCTGCCGTCCTTTCCGCTCACAATAATACATTATAGCCAAAGCATTTGTGCTTGTCAAACCGCGATTCAAAAAAATTTTTTATATTTTTGAATTTTTTAAAATTAAATCTTGCATTTTTTAAAGAAAAAGCATATAATATAGTACGTTGATTGAGCAATATTGAATTTATTAAAATTTAATATTGTATTTTCTCTATATTGGGGGCAATTTTTATGTCATTCAAAAGCGAATATCTTGAAAAGGTATATAAAAACCTTGAAAAAAGAAACCCCGGTCAAAAGGAGTTCCTTCAGGCGGTGAGCGAAGTTTTCACCTCTCTTGAGCCGGTGGTTGCGAAGCATCCCGAAATTGAGCAGAACGCAATTATGGAGCGTATTACCGAGCCGGAGCGTTTCGTTCAGTTCCGCGTTGCGTGGGTTGACGATTCCGGAAAGGTTCAGGTAAACCGCGGCTATCGCGCTCAATTTAATTCGGCAATCGGCCCATATAAGGGCGGGCTTCGTTTCCATCCTTCCGTTAACGAGTCGGTAATTAAGTTCCTCGGCTTTGAACAGATATTTAAAAACAGCCTTACCGGGCTGCCCATGGGCGGCGCGAAGGGCGGCAGCGACTTTGACCCCCATGGCAAATCCGATATGGAGATTATGCGCTTTTGCCAAAGCTTTATGACCGAGCTTTGCCGCCACATAGGGCCGGATACCGACGTGCCTGCCGGCGATATCGGTGTCGGCGGAAGAGAAGTTGGTTATCTTTTCGGTCAATACAAACGCATTCGCAATGAATTTACCGGCACCCTTACAGGAAAAGGCCTTTCTTTCGGCGGAAGCCTTGCCCGTGCCGAAGCAACGGGATATGGTCTTTGCTATTTTACAAAAGAGGTGCTTGCCTCTATCGGAGAAACTTTCAACGGAAAACGCGTGCTTATTTCAGGCTCCGGCAACGTCGCTGTCTATGCCTGCAAAAAAGCGGTTGAACTTGGCGCAAAAGTCGTCGGGATGAGCAACAGCGGCGGATATATCACCGACGATTCCGGCATCGACCCCAAAGTGGTGGAAGAAATTTATCTTCGCCACGGACGCATTGAAGAATATACAAAATCTGTTTCTACGGCAAAATTTGTCGAAGGCCCGCGCAATATGTGGTTCGACTTAAAAGCGGACGCCGTTCTTCCCTGTGCAACCCAGAATGAGATTGACGAAGAAGCTGCGCGGGCAATCGTCAAAAACGGAGCAAAAGTGGTATGCGAAGGAGCAAATATGCCCGATACTCCCGAAGCAATACGCATTTATAAGGAATCCGGCGTGCTTTACGCTCCCGGCAAAGCCTCTAACGCAGGCGGCGTAGCCGTAAGCGGTCTTGAGATGAGCCAGAACAGCGCACGCCTTGGATGGAGCTTTGAAAAAGTTGATTCCATGCTTGAAGAAATTATGAAATCAATATATAAAAGCTGCGTTAAAGCCGCGGAAGAATACGGCTTTGGCTATGATCTTGAGGCGGGCGCGAATATAGCAGGCTTTGGCAAAGTATGCGACGCTATGCTTGCCCAGGGAATCTATTAAATCTTTAGTTTTATGCTTTCTGTGTAATCAAAATCAAATGCAATGAATATTTTTCATATTTAAGTCTATAATAACATTGATGTTTTTTCTCTCCCAACTCTTTCATATTAAAATATCCCCGAAGCTTTTGCTTCGGGGATATTTGTTATGCAAAAAGATGAATTCGTAACATTATATCCGACCGTAGATGCAGACCCATATTTTTTTAAAAGTCAAACAAAAATCCGTCTTTGCCGATACACGGAATATAGGCTTTGCCGCCATTCGTAAAAAAATTTATTAAAACTTTTTTAAGAGTATTGACAAAGAAGCAGAATTGTATTACTGTATTAGTTGCTTAATACAGTAATACAAAATACAAAGGCGGTGATAAGGTGGGCTGGGAATTTACAAGTGACAAACCTATACATGTTCAGCTTGTCAATGAAATTTCAAACAGAATAATCAAGGGCGAATATGCTCCGGGAATGAAGCTTCCCTCCGTGCGGGATTTTGCCGCACAGGCTTCGGTCAATCCGAACACAATGCAGCGTGCCCTTTCCGCACTGGAAAGCGGAGGACTTATCTTCTCTGAACGCACCACCGGAAGATTTGTGACAAACAATCTTAAGCTTATCAGAAAAGCAAAAGAAGCTCTTGCAAAAGCAAATGTCGAAAACTTCTTTTCTTCTATGGCAGAGCTCGGTTATTCAAATGATGACGCCATTTCTATGGCAAATGAGTTAAAGAGGTGATTTTTTTGGAACAGAATCCTGTTGTTTTTGAAGCCAAAGGGCTTTCTAAAAGCTTCGGCAGCAAAGCTGCACTGAAAAATATAAATCTTACGCTTTACCGCGGAAAGATAATCGGACTTCTTGGCCCGAACGGAAGCGGCAAAACAACGCTTATAAAGCTTACCGCGGGGCTTATCCAGCCGGACGCGGGCGAAATTCGTATTAACGGCAAACCGATAGGAACCGAAAGCAAGCTTTCCGTTGCTTATCTTCCGGATAAAAGCTATCTTAATGACTGGATGAAAGTCAGGGAGCTTGTTGAAATGTTCAGCGAGTTTTACTCAAATTTCAGCGCCGAGCGCGCACACAAGCTTATTGCCGACCTTGGTATAAATGAAGAAATGCGCCTTAAGGCTCTTTCCAAAGGCAATCAGGAAAAGATTCAGCTTATTCTTGTTATGAGCCGTAAAGCAGATCTTTATCTTCTTGATGAGCCTATAGGCGGCGTTGACCCGGCGGCAAGAGAATACATTATAAATACCATCATAGGCAACTATGACGAAAACGCGGTTGTTGTAATCTCTACCCACCTTATCAGCGATATTGAAAATATTCTTGACGAGGCAATTTTCCTTAAAAACGGTGAAATTTCAATTTTTGATAACTGCGACAGAATCCGCGAACAAAGCGGAAAATCTCTTGACGGAGTATTCAGGGAGGTATTCAGATGCTCGGCAAACTGATGAAATATGAATTCCGCGCAACCGCAATTTATTTTTTACCGATATATGTGGTGCTCGTGCTCGTTTCGGGCCTGCGCTATGTTGTAAGCCTTATTTCGCAAAAATTTTCAAACGGCTTTTCCGCCTTTTCGGGATTCAGCCTTTCCGCTATATATCTTCTTTTGGCGCTTGGGCTTGCCATAACGACCTTCATCGTCATCATCATTCGTTTTTACAAAAACCTGTTGGGAACGGAAGGCTATCTTATGTTTACCCTTCCGGTAAGTGTTGAACAAAACATTCTTGCAAAGCTTATTCCTTCCGTTGTGTGGTTCTTCGGCAGCTGCGTGCTCGGAATGCTCACCATTGCGCCCGCCATGGGTCTGCGGTTCAATGATAATCCCTTTACTATGTTCACCGGCATTCGCCTTGGCGACGTTCCGGAAATTCTGCTGGCGGTGCTCATGGTAATCGGCAGCATTGCGGGAACGTTCCTGTTCTACTACCTTTGTATGTGCATCGGGCAGATGTTCAATTCTCACCGCTTTCTTGTTTCGGCAGGAGCATATATTGTAATTCAGACGGTACTTCAGATACTGGGCATAGCTTTTATCTGGATATGTGCCTCTAGTTTTTCAAGCCAGGCTTTCGTTGCGTGGTTAAGCAATGCTTTTGCGTTTCTTGACAAGATTCCTTCGGGTTCTTTAATATACCTGTTCCTTATTGCTGCAAACATTTTGTCCTATGGCATTGCAGCCGCGCTTTTCTTCATAGACAGCGCTATTCTGCGCAAGCGTCTTAACCTTGTATAAAAAGACGATTGATTTTATGAAAAAAATACTGAATATTGCATTTTTCGTCATAGCCGCGCTTGCAGTTTTTTGTGCGCTGCACAGAAAGCAAACGAAAAAATCTGAAAGGAGAGCGTTTTTATGAAAAAATTTTTTGTGCTTTTACTTGCCGTCGCCGCCATAGTTTTTACCATGAGCGGTTGTTCCGCCGTTGTTGACAGTTTAAAAACCGGCGTTTCCAGAATAATAAACGGCGGTATCGGTGAATATGCCGAAGAATTTAAAAATATTGTCGCCCTTTCCGGTGACGTTATTGAAGAAAGCATTGTTCCGGAAGACGGAAAGGAAATCACTTCTGTTGTGCTTGAGGGCGTAGCGTTCAATGCCGTTGAAAACGGCACCGCATTTATAAGAATTGTTCCTTCCGATGAAAACAAAGTGGAGATTAAATATCAAAGCGACCTTCCCGAACACGGCTTTTATAAAATTGCCGAAAACGGAGAATTTAAAATTACTGCAAAACGGGGAACTCAATTCCGCACCGCGTGCTTTGAAGTTACCGTATATTCCGAATGTGAAACCGTAAATATTGCCGGCGGAATTGAGCTTTATATGGACGGGTGCAGCAAAAACAATCTTACGATAGAAATTCAAGGCGCGGTTGACGCCGAAATAAACGGTGTCAATGTCAGTTCCATGAACATTAAGGTGGACGGCGCAGGTGAATTTGACATTTCCGGCAAAGCCGAAAATTTCTCTGCTGAATTTAACGGCGCCAGTGAGCTTTATGCTAAAGAGCTTATCTGCAAAGATGTTTCCGTAACCATAAACGGAGCGGGTGAAGCTGAAATTTCCTGCACCGACAGCCTTAACACAAGCATAAACGGCGCAGGAAGCCTTAATTACTACGGAAGCCCCAAAGTTGTAAGAAATAACAGCGGTGCTGCCGCAGTAACTCAAAAATCCGTTAATGTATACGGAAAATAATATTCCTTCTTTCTTATCTATATTTTAAAAGCGAATCCGTGCTCAAAATGAGCACGGATTCGCTTTTCTTGCCCTGTTTGAGCACGGGTGGTGCTTATTGCCTTTTGTTTTAACCGCGTCAGCAAAAAATCATCGGCTTTTCTGCCCGAAAGGGCGGGTAAAAGCACTTTGCCTATACCACAGCTTAAATTCTCAATTTCTGTTTGCAAGTTTATCCGAAGCAATATAGAGCGGAATGGCGGCAAGCTGAGAGACCACCGAAACTGTAATCATCGCCGGAATACTTATATCATAAAGAACGCCGAGAAGCCAGCTTCCAAGAAACCAGAACACGCCGAATGAACACTCAAAAACGCCGTAGCCGGTAGCACGGCTGCTTTTCGGCACCATTTTTGTAACGGCGGCTTTAAGTATTGATTCCTGCGCGCCCATTCCCACGCCCCATAGTGCAATTCCCAAAAGCAGCGCCGAAGTTGACTTCGTTCCGAAAACAAGAATGGCAAACGGCGCCGAAATAACCGTCGACCACGCAAGTGCCTTGACTCCCTTTTTGTCATACATAAGACCGAAAACAAGCGCCGCGACAGCGTCCACCAGCATTGCGCCGGCATATAAAAGCGGAAGTGTTCCGCTGTTTACCAGCGAACTTGTTTCTGTAAACTGGGCGCTTATATTTGTATAAGTTTTTGAAACATGCATAATTATTATGGAATAATCTATAAATCCAAAGGCGAAAAGACTTATTCCTGCAATATAAAATATAAATTCCTTCTTAACTTTAAAAGGCGTGAATTTCTTTTCTTCCGGTTCAAAGTTTTCCGGATTCGGGAATTTGTATTTTGTAATAAGCAAAAGTAAAATAGTTATGGCACCCGGAACCGCAAGCACGGCAAAGCACCTGGAATATATTTCAAAGGTACTGCCCTCCGTCTTAAAAAGCATTACAACATAAAGCAGTACCGGCCCGAGAAAAGCGCCGATCTGGTCAAGAACTTCCTGTATTCCGAAGCTTTTGCCCAAACCTTCCTGAGAAGCCGCAAAGGACATTATTGTGTCCTTTGCAGGCTTTTTTATTGCCTTGCCCATACGCTGGATTATAAGAAGGCCGCAGGCGGCAATCCATCCGTGCTCGCCGACAAGGGCAAGTGCAGGCACCGCCAGCACATCCAAAACATAGCCCGCTATAGTCATGAGCCAATAGCGCTTTGTTTTGTCCGTCAGCTTTCCGAAAACATAGCGCATAGAATAACCGATAAGTTCTCCCAATCCCGAAACGAAGCCTATTGCCCCGGCGGAAGCGCCGAGAAGGGACATATAAGCCCCGCGGATGCTTGATGCGCCTTCGTGAGTCATATCCGAAAACAGACTTACTATTCCGAAAAGGATTATGAAAATCATAGCCTGAGATATTCTCTTTTTGCTTTTATTCATTACTTTCACCTTCTTTAATAATCCTGCTCATTTCAGGAAAATCCGCCTTGCTTTCTTCTTTGCAGCGGTAATATAAAATATCAAGAATGCGGGCAAATTCCGCCCGCTCCGGTTCAGAAAGCGGCATAAGCAGCCATTCATAAAACTTCGCTTCAATATGTGCTTTTGAATTTTTAAGCTGCTCCGCCTTTTCGGTGGCGAACAAAAGGCGGCTGCGCCCATCCGCCGGGTTTTCTTTTCTTATAAGATATCCCTTTTCCTCAAGGTTTGCCGTCTGGCGCGCAACGGCGCCTTTATCAAGTCCGGTAATTTCGCAGATTTTTGCCTGTGTTATTCCGGGATTTTTTCGGATTGCGTGAATTACATCAAACTCGCCCGAGCCGACCCCATCCCGGCGAAGGGTACGCACGGCAAACCTGCTTACTTCCCTTGCGATTTTTGTAATGCGTCTTTTTGTAATATCCATATTGCCTCCGATTAAAAAAGTTGCAGTATCAACTAAATCCAGAATAGATGATACTACAACTTTTTTATTTGTCAATACCGCTTCTGCAACTTTTGCAAGAATTGCAATGCCATGCTTTTTTAGCCGGGCATTGCTGTTGTAAAACTTATTGAAATTTTATAAGCTTTTTCCAAAATTCTTTCACAGCCTAACAAATGGCTGTATAAAGCCGCTTTTGCATAAGCTCAATTTTTATATTATTATGTTTATGTAATCTTAAGTATTTTCTGTTTTAATTTGCGTAAATTTTAAGAGAGGTAACAGTAACGCGCAGTAAAATTTTCCTCGTTCTGTTTGCCGTTCGTTCACCGTCATTTCTGTTTTCAATAAAGGTTTGATATTGCAAGCCAAAATGCGATGCTCAAGGGGCGCGGCATTTTCGGGATATGTGCAGCCGCACTCTCTATGCTTGCTGCGGTATCTCTTCCCTCTCTGCTGCTACGGTGAACACCCCGTGTTTTTTCAAAACGATACGGTAAAGTTCAAGAACAATCCAATCCGAATTCTTGCAAAACTACGGTTATTCATATATAATGTATTTTACATTATTGTGTCGATTGTAAAAGAGCGGCGTATGAAAGGTTATCTTTTCATATAAGAAGCTTCAGATAAATTGGGCTATTCAGTGGGCAGAGCATTTCGGGCGCTTACGGGCTATCCCTGCTTATGCGGAAAGACCTCTTACTCCATTATCAAAAACATGAAAGAAGGCGGCAAATATGATTTCAGATGAAACCGCATACCGGCGGTATCTTGACGGAGAGCAAAAAGCCGCCGATCTGTTGGTTGAAAAATACGGCGACGCGTTGACGCTGTACATAAACAGCTATCTCAAGGATATTAACGAAGCCGAGGATTTGATGATTGAAGCATTTTCACAGATTTTTGCAAAAGAGCGGCCGATTACGGGCGAGGGAGCGTTTAAGGCGTATCTGTATAAAACGGCGCGAAATCTTGCCTTGCGCTTTAGTAAAAAGCACAGACTCGGTTTTTTGCGTTTTGATGAGTTGGACTTTGAACCGCAGAGCGACATGCTGGCTGACACGGAGCTTTACCGCAGCGAGCGCAGCCGCCAGCTTTATGACGCCCTTGAAAAATTGAAAGCAGAGTATCGGGAAGCTCTTTATCTGGTCTATTTTGAGGATATGAGCTACCGCGATGCGGCAACGGTTATGAATAAGAGCGAGGGGCAGATTACAAAGCTTATCTATCGCGGGAAGCAAAGCCTTAAAGCAATCCTGGAACAGGAGGGATTTATCTATGCGGACGAATGAAGAACGCGCCGGACTGGTTCATAAGCGTACAGCGGAGATAAAAGCAAAACGGCAAAATAAGAAGCAACGCGCGTGGGATGCGATATGTATCGTGGTCTGCCTGATTCTCGTAGTTAAAATCGGCTCGTTTATGTCCGGATGGACGGCGGGCCTTACCGGCAGCGAAGTACAACATGCTTCCGGTGCGGCAAGCCTTGTCGGAAGCCACGCAGAATTGGGCTATATCCTTATGGGACTGTTTTCGTTTATACTTGGCATCTGTGTGACGGTGCTTTTGTACCGCCTGCACCGCAGAAATAAGAGAGCGCGGCAGGAGAACCCGAACAATGAACTTTGAACTGATTGACAACTGTTTTCAGGTTGCCGTGCTGTTTTGTGCGGCGCTGGCGTCGATTGCGGCAACATTTCGGCAAAAAGACCGCCGTTTCCTAATCCTTGCCCTGTTTTTTCTCTGCGTTTCCATGGGAACGCTCTATTGGGTGCTGCACCTTTTCATTTTAGGCAACGTACCACAGGTTTTCTATGTTTCGGAGTTTTCATGGCTGGCGTCATATCTGTTCCTGCTGTCGTTCCAAATGGTGCGGACAGACCGCGTAAAGCCATTCTTTTCTCCGCTGTCCCTGATCTGCGCCCTGCTTACGGCGGCGGTCATTCTGGTGTTTCGGATGTTCGGCCCGTCCTATTTTGTTTCCGCGGCATTTGCCGGGGCTGTGTCTGCGATTGTATATCTTACGGTATGGCGGCTTCGGCGCAGCGGCGTAGGAAGGCTGATCGACTGCTGGCTGCTGCTTTGCGTGGGACTGCAGCTTCTTCTGTTTGCGGTGTCAGGTTTTACGCAGGATTATACCCGCTTTAATTTCTACTTTGCCGTAGATATAGCGCTGACGTGTTCGTTTGCGGTTCTGCTGCCGCTGGCAATTCGGGAGGTGACGGTGAAATGATTTATATTGAGAATGTTTTCGTTTGCCTTGCAATCCCGCTGGCGCTCTGTATGCTGTTTATCGGGGGGCATACCCGTAAATTCATGCTGTTTATGTTTGCCGGAATGGGCGTATGCCTGCTGTCTGCCTATGTCAACAGCTTCTTTATGTTACATTACGGCGCCGACGCCACCGTTACCGTCGTTGAGATTACGCCGGTATGCGAGGAAGTGATGAAGCTGCTGCCGCTGCTTTTCTATGTTCTGGTGTTCGAACCAAATGTTTGTGAGCTTCCCGAAGCCGCCGTTGCCCTCTCCGTAGGCTTTGTCACCTTTGAAAATGTGTGCTATCTGACAGAAAACGGCGCGGAAAATTTGATGTTCCTGCTGATTCGCGGGCTTTCCGCCGGGGCGCTGCATATCCTCTGCGGCATTCTTATCGGGTTCGGACTGTCTTATGTGTTCCGCCGCCGATGGCTGGCGTTTACCGGAACGGTGGGCCTGCTTGGAGCATGTATTGCATTTCATGCCATCTATAACCTGCTTATTACAGGGGAAGGAGCTTGGCAGGTTGTTGGCTATCTGTTCCCGTCTGTACTGATTGCACTTTTATTTGTGGGAAAGCTACTTCTTCCCAAACTCAAAACCATGTTTGCGTAACCGATTAGTATGACGGGCCGCTCTATTTTGGGGCGGCTCGAATTTTTTAAAAATTTTTTAGAAAATTTTCGTTTTTGGTGGAAGAATTTTTAATTTTGTGCCTTTTAGTAAATAGAGGGGCTTGAAATCCCCTTAAGCACAATATGGAAGGAGGCTTTTGGATGACCGGCAAGACGGAAACCCGGGTGCGGGTAATACGAAGCAGAACGTTGCAGTACCGAAAGCGGTATGAAACCCGGCTGCTTTCCTGCCTGACAGTGTGCAGTCTGTTTCTTCTCGCCGGTATCGGCGTTCTTTTCGAAAGATTACAGACACCCGGCGTAGCGGCTGTAACAAAGGGCTATGGCGCGGTGCTGCTGCAAAGCGGCGCAATGGCGTATGTGGTCATTGGCATTGCCGCCTTTGTCATTGGCGTGGCTGTGACCGTACTCTGTATTCGGCTGAAAAACAAATCAACAAACCGTACATACCATACGGAAGAAAGTGAGGAAAAATTATGAAAAAAAGATTTATAAGTATTCTGCTGTGCCTTTGCATGGTTTTTATGCTTTTCCCGGTCACGGCCTTGGCAGAAGGGGAAACCCCGGAACAGGTAACAGAGATTGTCATTTACGACCTTACGATCCCGATAGTTGGTGAACACCCTAATTATCCCAGTTGGATGTATAGCTCGACTCCCTCTCGCTCCATCAATGTAGGTCTTCAATGGTATCAGATTTCTAAAGAGGAATACCCCGGAGCAGCAGACGATGATTGGCAGCTTATTAATTCCGGGTATCTTTACAGTAGCGACTACTACTATAAAGCAGTCTTTTCCGTTAGAGTTAGTACCAATCCTGAAAAAAACTACATCATTCCTAATAATGTCAACGCGACTATTAACGGCAAAGAATGCGATATTCAGATAGCGGAGGACGGTAAGTCTTGCGTTATGAGTTATATATTCGAGGCAAAGGCTCCCCAGCAAGTCAACACAATCAACAATATAGCCGTCACGGTGGACGATCCTGTGATCGGCGCAAAACCCGACTTTGAACCTGAATTTACAGCAACCCCTGCGGGCAGCGTAACACTGGATGAATGTTGTTGGTATAAGATTTCTGTAGATGATTATACCGGCACCGATGGAGACTTGTGGGATGAAATATCTGCGAATGATGTGTTCGAGGAGGGCTACTACTATGCCGTTGATCTATTCTTCACTCCCAATGAGAATTATTCCTTAAGCAAAGATATGACCGCTACTGTGGACGGAAAGCCTCACGACGATACCTATGGCCCCGTTTACGGGGAAAATTACCCTGGCAAATCCTATGCTTATGTCTGCGGTGTCTTCGGGTCGCTGGTGCCGCAGGACGCCGTTACCCTGACTGTGCCCTTCACCACCACGGTGGAGCTTGGCGGCAGCACTGCGCCCGGAAAGACGGTGTTTGAGCTGGAGCTTGTGGATAACTGGGGAGAAAAGCTCAGTTTTGACGGCGTGGAGGTCAGCGCTTCCGTCACCACAAACGGCGCAGGCAAGTATGAGGGCGAGATGACCCTCACCGGTTCTTCTTCCCAGCAGGTTCTTGATATATTTGCTAACGGCGGCGTATTTGTGCAGCAGGTAAATGCAGGCGAACCGAACTGGACCTATGACGACACGGTGTGGGGACTGTACCTGAGAAATATTGCAGAGCTCGCGGCGGATGACGCAGCGGCGGGATATTCCGTGCTCATCTTCCCGACAGGATTCGAGGAGGATGGTGACGGCGGCAGATACTACTACCTGGATTTTGATAAAGACCGGGTGGAGCGTATGAGCTTTACAAATACCTACACCTATTCCGCTCCTACCCACAACACCACTACTATTGTAATCAGCGGTGACAACAAACCCGCTGAACAGAACCCGAACACCGGTGCTCCCGTTGCTGCAAATATGAGCACGCTTTCCGTGCTCACTATTGCCGCCGCTGCGGCCGCCGTGCTCAAAATGAAGAAGCACTGATATTTGTCATTATTTTTAATTTTCAATATAAAATTAAGGGTGGAAGCCCAAAAGCCATAAGTGTGAGGATTGCGGTAAATACTTTGCTGACGAAAACGGTAAAAATGAAATTAAGCTTGATGACACAATAACCCAAAAGCTTCCGCCTCAAATCATTGAGGGTAAAGGACAGAACGTAACAGATGGAGATAAGAAAGAGCTTACCTTCTGTTTTGATGCGGTGTTAAGCGATTTTATTCGGGCTTAACTTGACGAAAATCCCTTGATGATAAGAATTATACGGTCAAAGAAGACAGTACGGTTGTAACCTTAAAGGCTGACTATGCTGCAACACCTTCAGCCGGCGAGCATACAATCGGTATTGTATCCTAAAGCGATACTGCAACCGCTGCATTTACTGCAGCAAAGGTAAACAAACCGACCGGAAGCAATCCGAACACCGACTCTGTGGATAATGTGCCTCAAACCGAATATAACAGTATGATGTGGCTTTGGGTTGCTCTGCCGTTCATCAGCGGCGGTTTGCTGACTGTCACCGTGATCAAAGTGAAACCGAACAGAAAAGGAGAAAAAGACATGAATAAAGTGAAGAAGCGTATTTTGACCGTTTTGCTTGCGCTTTCGGCGGTCATTTTAGTTGCCTTACTTGTGTTTTTTGGAGTGTATTTCACCAGGATTCAGACCATTGGCAGCATTGAGCAGCTTACGGATTACGAAGATGGATACAACCTCTATCGTATGGACATCAAATACGATTACAGCCTTGACGATATCATTGATTACGGCATAAAGGACGATCAGACGATGATCAATGCGATTCTGAAAGAGGCTCTTCCGCTGTTGCCTGTAAAAATCAAAGCGCCCAATTTCGGCTGTACGGCGTTTACTCTTACCGATACGGACGGCGGCGTTCATATGGGACGTAATTACGATTTCAGAAAAAATACATCTGCTATGTTGGTTTACTGTGAGCCAAAGGACGGATATAAGTCGATTGCCTTTGCCGCGCTTGACAATGTTTCAGCAAATGTGCCTGATGAAAATATCAAAAAAAAGCTGGCGAGTCTGACGGCTCCGTTTATCTGCCTTGACGGCATGAATGAGAAGGGCGTGTCTATCGCTGTGCTGACGCTTGACAGCGAGCCTGTACATCAAAGCACTGGCAAGCCTGTCATTTCAACTACACTTGCAATACGCCTTGTTCTTGACAGAGCGGCGACCACAGAGGAAGCGGTGGAGCTTTTACGCAGCTATGATATGTTCGCATCATCCGGCAGAGATTATCATTTCTACATAACCGATGCGTCAGGCGATGGCAGAGTAATCGAGTATGACATTAACGGCGAACCGAGAGATCTTATAGATACTCCGTCAGAGGCGGTTACGAATTTCTTCATTCGTCATAAGGATAAGGTGCTTCCGAATCAGAAAAACGACATCTACGGTCACGGCAGAGAGCGTTATGA
>SFFD01000057.1 GCA_004556975.1 Oscillospiraceae bacterium
CAGCATAAGGGAAATGCCGGTTATGATGTCCGGGTCGATTATCGGTAAATAGGAAATGTTGAGCAAAAGGCTTTTAAGCTTTTTGTTCATTGCGTTTATTCCTATGGCCGCTCCTGTTCCTAAAATTACTGCGAAAACGCCGGCAATAAGTGCAACGCTCAACGTATTAAGCAATGCGTTGATTATAAGGTCGTTAGTAAACAGCTTTTCATACCATTTGGTAGTAAACCCTGTAAAAAGCACGCGGCTTTTGCTGTCGTTAAACGAAAAGAAAATGAGCACCGCAATCGGGATATAAAGAAAAAAGTAAATTATCCCCACATAGAATTTTGAGAGGAATTTCATATCACAACGCTCCCCTCTTTTTCTTCGTCGGAATCAAACTGGTTCATAACTCCCATACAAATAAGTATTATCACCATAAGCACAAGCGCCATTGCCGAACCGAGATTCTGATTATATGTGTTTCCCGTAAACTGCATTTCAATAAGGTCGCCTATCAAAAGTTCCGTTCCGCCGCCAAGCATTTTTGAAATTACGAATGTGCTTACGCACGGAATAAATACCATCGTAATCCCGGTGCTGATTCCCGGAAGGCTGAGAGGTAAAATCACCTTCGTAAAAACCTGAAACGGATTTCCGCCCAGGTCCTGCGCGGCCTGTATTAAAGAATAATCCATTTTCATAAGCACCGTATAAAGCGGCACTATCATAAACGGAAGATAATCATATACCATACCGAGCACTACCGTGCCCTGCGTATTTATCATATGAACCGGACCAATGCCTATAAGTGCAAGAAGTTTGTTAATAAGACCGTTGTCTTCAAGAATTGTCATCCATGCATATGTGCGAAGTAAAAAGTTCATCCACATCGGCAGCATAATAAGCATAAACATGGTTTTTCTTATATTGCTCGTTTTTCTTGCCATAATATACGCAAAAGGATACCCGAGCAAAAGACAGATTACTGTGGCAATAAGTGAAAGATAAAGGCTTTTTATGGTTACCGGAATATAGTTTTTCACCCTTATGATATTTTGCAGAGTAAAACTTCCGTCTGAAGTTGTAAATGCAAAATAAACAACAATAAGCAGCGGAACAACTATAAAAATCGTCATAAAAAGAATATATGGAAAAGCAGGATAGCGTGATTTCATCATTTATTCTCCGCCTCCGGCATTTTATGCATTATGTGAATATCGTAAGGAATGACCGAAAGGCCTACCTCTCTTCCGGGTTCTTCATAAAGAGTGGTATGTACCTTCCAGCGATAGCCCTCTTTATCGGCAACAACAATTTCATAGTGTACGCCTTTAAAGATTACGCTTTCCACAGTACCGGTGATTTGGCCGTCCTCCGGAGCAGAAATCTTTATGTCCTCCGGACGGATTACAACATCCACCGGCTCGTTTTCCTTAAAATTAAAATCCTCGCAGTCAAACCGGCGGCCGGCAAATTCGGCGACATAATCTTTTATCATAACGCCGTCAAGAATGTTTGATTCTCCGATAAAATCGGCTACAAAAGCATTTATAGGTTCGTTATAAATATCAATGGGCGTTCCGATTTGCTGAATTTCTCCCGCACGCATAACAACAACAGTATCGCTCATGGTCAGAGCTTCCTCTTGGTCATGAGTAACATATATGAATGTTATTTTTGTTTCGCGTTGAATTTTTTTCAGTTCAATCTGCATCTCTTTGCGAAGCTTGAGATCCAAAGCGCCAAGCGGCTCGTCAAGAAGCAGCACCTGCGGTTTGTTGACCAATGCTCTTGCAATTGCAACACGCTGCTGCTGACCGCCGGAAAGAGAATTTACATCCCGTCGCTCGTACCCTCTCATGCTTACAAGGTCAAGCATCTCAAAAACGCGTTCTTTAATTTCTTTATCGGGAATCTTTTTAAGACGAAGGCCAAAGGCAATATTCTCAAAAACATTAAGATTCGGGAAAAGAGCGTATTTTTGAAAGACGGTATTTACCTCCCGCTTATACGGCGGCAAAGAGTTGATTTTTTTACCGTCAAAAAAAACGTCACCGCTGTTTGGAGTTATAAAACCGCCGATTATACGCAAAGTGGTAGTCTTTCCGCATCCTGATGGTCCCAAAAGTGTGACGAATTCGTGGTTGCGGATATCCAAATTGATATGGCGAAGAACCTGTTCTCCGTCGAAATCAACAACAATATCCCGCAAGCTGATTATAGTTTCATTTTCCATTCTGCATCCCCCTTTTGCGGATTTCAGTCACGCAAGGTAAAAACAGGACCCGGTAAAAACAGCCTGTCCCATTTTACACACCGCATATAACGCGGCATGGAACACATACCAATGAACAAATTTTGATATGTGATGTTAAAAACCTGTCGACCCACCGCACCTTTTGGAACCGACCCCGCAAAAGGATATATATTCTAATCGTTGCCGTCGATGCGCCATGCGCACCACAGTGCCCGGTTTTAGAAGGCTCCCGCCTGTGCAGTGTTTCATATGGCAAATAGCTTTCGGTCTGTTCTTCGTTTTCTATCGCTTTCTGCCGAAGCCGGCAATTTGCGACAGTGCCACCTCCTTTTGACCGGTGAATATTTGCCAAACAACAGATGCAAAATTAACATTATACAATATAACATATTTAATAAAAAAGTCAAGAATATTTAGCGCTTTTGTTCATAATCTGCTTATTTTTGCTGTATTTATTTTTACCATAGCGTTTTAACAAAGGTTTTATCGTCAAAAATACCTTCGGAAAGGACGATGATAAAATATGGAACTTAAAAATTCAATAACAATGCAAAATCTTATGACCGCGTTTTCCGGTGAATCACAGGCGCGCAACAAATACACATTTTTCGCCGCAAAAGCAAAAGAGGACGGTTTTGAACAAATTTCAAACTTATTTATGGAAACAGCCGACGATGAACGTGCTCATGCTGAAATCTGGTTCAATTATCTGGACGCAGCCGGAAAAACAGATGATAATCTTGCTTCTGCCGCCGCAAGCGAACATTATGAATGGGCCGAAATGTATGACGCCTTTTCAAAAACAGCCCGTGAAGAAGGCTTTGAAGATATTGCAATAAAATTTGAACTTGTGGGAAAAATTGAAAATGAGCATGAACGCCGTTTTTCAAAGCTGCTTAAAAATGTAACAAACGGCTATGTTTTCCGTTGTGATTCCGCCGTTATGTGGGTGTGCGGAAATTGCGGTTACATTCACTCCGGCGAATCCGCACCGGAAGTTTGCCCGGTTTGCGGAAAGCCAAGAGCCTATTTTGCAATAAAGGCGGAAAATTATTGATAAAAAAACAGCTTTGCCCGTTGGCAAAGCTGTTTTTTATCAAATTAGTAAATCACACAAATCTTGCAGGGTTGATCTTTACGCCGGGGCCCATGGTAGCGGAAACTACGCAGGATTTGACGTACTGACCTTTTGCTGCTGCAGGTTTTGCTTTTACGATAGCGCCCATAAGGGTATCGAAGTTCTCCTGAAGCTTTTCAGCGCCAAAAGAAGCTTTGCCGATGGGGCAATGAATAATGTTGGTTTTATCAAGACGATACTCGATTTTACCGGCTTTTGCTTCTTTAACAGCTTTGGCAACATCGGGAGTTACTGTGCCTGCTTTGGGGTTAGGCATAAGACCTCTCGGTCCAAGGATTTTACCGAGTCTACCGACAACGCCCATCATATCGGGAGAAGCGATAACTACGTCGAAATCCATCCAGCCTTCGGACATGATTTTCTGCATATACTCTTCTGCGCCGGCATATTCTGCGCCTGCATCGAGAGCAGCCTGAACCTTGTCGCCTTTGGCAAAAACAAGAACTTTCACTTCTTTGCCGGTTCCGTTAGGAAGAACGACAGCGCCACGAACCTGCTGGTCGGCATGACGGGAGTCAACGCCGAGACGGACATGGCATTCTATGGTTTCATCGAATTTAGCGGTAGCGGTTTTGCATGCAAGTTCAAGAGCCTCGTTAGCTTCGTAAAGCTTTGCGTGCTCAACAAGCTTTGCACCGTCAACATATTTTTTTCCGTGTTTCATATTGCAAACCCCCTCGCTTAGTCTTCGACGGTAATACCCATGGAACGGGCAGTACCGGCGATCATGCTCATTGCTGCTTCAACAGACGCTGCGTTAAGGTCAGGCATCTTGGTTTCGGCAATTTTGCGGCATTGTTCGGAAGTGATTTTTGCAACCTTGGTCTTGTTAGGAGCACCGGAAGCCTTGGTTACATTGGCAGCTTTTTTGATAAGAACCGCTGCCGGAGGAGTTTTGGTAATGAAAGAAAAACTGTGGTCGGCATAAACAGTGATAACAACCGGAATGATCATGCCGATTTCGTTTTTGGTGCGTTCATTGAATTCTTTGGTGAACGCCATAATATTTACGCCGTGCTGGCCAAGTGCAGGACCAACGGGCGGTGCCGGAGTTGCTTTTCCGGCCGGAATTTGCAGCTTGATTAAGCCAATAACTTTTTGTGCCATTGTTTTCAAACCTCCAACCATTACGTGGTCAAGCGGAACCGATTGTTAAGTAATTAGATTTTCGGTCCCTCCCACACGCAAAGCACCTATGCCTTGCGTTCGTCGGACTTTTTAAAGACCGACTACCCCAAAAAGAAGACTGTCATTTTTTGCAGGCTGCCTGTTCAAGCTCCAGCTCAACAGGTGTATCGCGCCCAAACATGGAGACGATAACACGAACTTTGTTGTTCGGAACATCGATGGACTCAACCTTACCGTCAAATCCTTCAAGCGGACCTCCGACAATAGATACAATGTCTCCGACGGCGTATTTAAGTTCAACCGTTTTAGAACCGATACCAAGCTTCGCCACTTCTTCTTCGCTGAGGGGCACCGGCTTTGAAGCCGGGCCGACGAAGCCGGTGACTCCACGGGTATTTCTGACAACATACCAGGACTCATCCGTAAGGATCATCTTTACAAGAACATATCCCGGAAAAATTTTGCGCTCAACTTCACGCTTTTTGTTGTCGTTAACCTCAACTACGGTTTCGGTCGGTACGCTTACATCGAAAATAAAATCGTGAAAACGTTTATTTTCAATTACTTTTTCGATATTGCCGGCAACTTTGTTTTCATAACCGGAATATGTGTGGACAACATACCATTTAGGAGTTTCAGCCATAAATTAGTTCCTTTCGCACATTAAGAGCCGAAAAACAGTTTGATAATCAGACCGAAGAAATAGTCTATCAGGCTGAT
>SFFD01000058.1 GCA_004556975.1 Oscillospiraceae bacterium
TCTCGCGTTCGCGGACGGCGGCAGTCGAAATTCCTCGCTTCATCCTCCACAGGAGGCGCTCGGAATTTCTACCCGGAGGGGGGAATAAACGCTCCACCGCAGACTTCGCGGTTTCTAATTGGACCGCCTCCCTGACCGGGTCCCTGGCGGTTTTTCAGTATACCGCGTGCGCCCGACCGCCAAAGGCGCTTGCGCGCCGGATAAGGTTATTATTTCAATGCCGCGGTGCAATGCATTAGCTTACCGCGGCGGCAGAGCCGCGGTTGGCCGGGTGCGCGGCGGCGAAAGCACAGCGCCCCCTGCCCACCGGCTGCCGAATAATGCCCGCCGATTATCATTTCGGCAAAAATTATTGTAAAAATTCTCCCGAAACGGGGTTTTTAATCATACTCAAAAGAAAGGGGTACGTTAATGAACTGTTCCAAAGATGTGGAAAGAATGTGCACCGTGACAAAAGGGCCGAACCACGGTCCCGCTCCCATTCCGGAGGAGGGGCGCTGGGTAAAGGCCTATGACGTCAAGGATATTTCCGCGCTTTCTCACGGCGTTGGCACCTGCGCGCCGCAGCAGGGAGCCTGCAAGCTTACTCTTAACGTAAAAAACGGAATTATCGAAGAAGCGCTGGTGGAAACCATCGGCTGCACCGGAATGACCCACTCCGCCGCCATGGCAGGAGAAATCCTTCCCGGAAAAACCATTCTGGAGGCGCTTAACACCGACCTTGTGTGCGACGCCATCAACGTTGCCATGCGCGAAATCTTTCTTCAGCTTGTTTACGGAAGAAGCCAGACCGCTTTCTCCGAAAACGGTCTGCCCATAGGCGCGGGACTTGAGGACTTGGGCAAGGGGCTGCGCAGCAGCGTTGGCACCATATATTCCACCAAAATGAAGGGCGTGCGCTATCTTGACCTTACCGAGGGCTATATCACCTCCGTCGCCCTTGACGACAACAACGAAACCACCGGCTACAAATTCGTTCGCCTTGGCAAAATGATGGAGGACATCCGCCACGGAATGTCCCCGGCGGAGGCCATGGAGAAGAACACCGGCACCTACGGAAGATATGCCGGTGCGCCGAAATACATCGACCCGAGAGAAGAATAAGAGAGGAGGACCTATAATGGCTGAATTTGAAGGAAAAGAAAGAAGAATGCCGAAAATCGAGGTCTGCCTCGCCGAAAACGGCATTGCCTCCCTTGAGGAAGCAAGGGAAATCTGCAAAAACGCCGGCGTTGACGTTGAAGCCCTTGTAAAAGGCGTTCAGCCCATCGCCTTTGAAAACGCCGTGTGGGCGTACACCCTGGGCGCCGCCATCGGCATTAAGCGCAAAGTAAAATCCGCCGCGGACGCCGCCCGCTGCATAGGCGAGGGCTTACAGGCGTTCTGCATTCCCGGCTCCGTAGCGGAACAGCGCCGCGTGGGACTGGGGCACGGCAACCTCGGAGCAATGCTCCTTTCCGAAGAAACGCAGTGCTTTGCGTTCCTTGCCGGTCACGAATCCTTTGCCGCGGCGGAGGGCGCCATCGGTATCGCCCGCAACGCCAACAAGGCTCGTAAAACCCCAATCCGCGTTATTCTGAACGGTCTGGGCAAGGACGCCGCCTATATTATTTCCCGTGTGAACGGCTTCACCTATGTGGAAACGGATTTTGACTTTGAAAACGACAAGCTGAACGTTGTCCGCGAGGTGAAGTTCTCCGACGGTGAACGCGGCGCTATCCGCTGCTATGGCGCAAACGACGTGCGCGAGGGCGTAGCCATTATGCAAAGCGAGGGCGTGGATATTTCCATCACCGGCAACTCCACGAACCCCACCCGCTTCCAGCACCTTGTAGCGGGAACCTATAAGAAATGGTGCGTGGAAAACGGCAGAAAATACTTCTCCGTCGCCTCCGGCGGCGGCACCGGCAGAACCCTCCACCCGGATAACGTGGCGGCGGGCCCCGCCTCCTACGGTCTGACCGACAGCATGGGCAGAATGCACTCCGACGCGCAGTTTGCGGGTTCGTCCTCCGTCCCCGCCCACGTTGAGATGATGGGGCTTATCGGCATGGGCAATAACCCCATGGTGGGCGCAACCGTCGCGGTTTCTGTTGCGGTGTACGAGGCGTGCAAGTAAAATAATTTGATAAATAGATATACCCCAAAAGGGGTATATCTATTTTTGTTCTTGCTACCCGCCCACGTAGAAATGATGGGTCTCATCGGCATGGGCAGAGCCCCATGGTGGGCGCGACAGTAGCCGTCTCCGTTGCGGTGTACGAGGCGTGCAAATAAAATAATTTGATAAATAGATATGCCCCAAAGGGGTATATCTATTTTTGTTTTTGCTACCCGCCCACGTAGAAATGATGAGTCTTATCGGCATGGGCAGAGCCCCATGGTCGGCGCAACCGTCGCGGTTTCCGTTGCGATGTACGAAGCGTGCACGTAAGATAATTCGATAAATAGATATGCCCCCAATGGGTATATCTATTTTTGTTTTTGCTACCCGCCCACGTGGAAATGATGGGTCTCATCGGCGTGGGCAGAGCCCCATGGTGGGCGCAACCGTCGCAGTTTCCGTAGCAGTTTACGAAGCGTGCAAATAAAAAGCTTCTCTTGTCAAAGAGAGGCGGCGCTTTCGGTATTTGACCGAAAGCGCCGGAAAGATTCTTCTTTTCGTGCTCGCCGATTTATAAAGACAAAAGCTCCATTCCAAAACCGACCGGTCATAATATACCGGACGGCAAAAGAAAAAGCACCGGGTGGTCAAACCGGTGCTTTTCTTTGTACATTAAGTTTGAGTTTTTGAGGAGGGGTAACTCAAAAAGTTTGCGGCGCTTTTTGAGTACGTCTATATTATACCACCAGAAATTTTCCATTTGTTAAGTAATGGTGAACAACCTTTAAAAAAATTATAGATTTTATAAGAAATATGTGTAAAGCCGCATTTTTACTTTCAAAAACGCCTTTTAGGCGAAGGAAGCGCGGCAAAATTTTTTTAAAAAATTTTGCGAACATACGTTTACAAATAAAAACATATGTGCTATAATTATAAAAAAGCTATGAAAGGGGGCTGCGCCCTTTATGAAGGACAAAGCAGACCGAATTTTTGCATATATAAGCGAACATATTTCCGTATTCGGCTATCCGCCCACGGTGCGCGAAATCTGTGCGGAGCTTGACATTCGCTCCACCTCCACCGTTCACCGCTATCTTAAGGAGCTTGAGGCGGAGGGCCGCATAACCATGGGCGAAAACCAAAACCGCGCCATTACCGTAAATCACTTTTCCGAACGGCCGGAGGGTACAATTCCCGTGCTGGGCCGCGTTGCGGCGGGTTCGCCCATTCTTGCAAACGAAGAGGTGGAGGAATACATTCCGTATTCCGGAAACTCCGAAGGTGTTTTTGCCCTTAGGGTTCGCGGCGATTCCATGATTAAGTGCGGAATTCTTAACGACGACATTGTTGTTGTGCGTCAGACCAAAGAAGCGCGCAACGGCGAAATTGTGGTTGCCCTTGTGGAAGATTCCGCAACAGTAAAGCGCTTTTATAAAGAGAACGGTCATTTCCGCCTTCAGCCGGAAAACGACGATTACGAGCCCATTATAGTGGATTCCGTCGAAATTCTCGGCAAGGTTATCTCCGTTGTAAGAAGCTACGACTGAGCTGATAAAACAATTTATACGAAGAAAAGCCCCGTGCTCAAATGAGCACGGGGCTTTTGCTTTGAGCATTGGCTTGAGCACGGGGCTATGAGCGTTCTCGGCTCCCCTGTACTCTGTGCGGAGCACATAGCCTTCCCCTTGGGGAAGGTGGCGCGGTGCGGCGCAGCCCGCACCGCGACGGATGAGGGCCGCCCTCCTGCGGCGGGCGTTCTCGGCACCGCGGTTATATCCGAAGGCTCTTCCGTCGGGTTATATCCCGCGGCACATCGTGCTGCATATTTTCCGCTTTACTGCGCTATTTTCTTCACTTTCTCAAAATTTATTCTGCAAAATCCTAAAATTTTCTTCAAAAGTCTGTTGACAAAATAAAATTTCGCGCTATAATAAAGTCAAGCAAAGAGAAAATATTCTTGAATAGCTGTGGTGGCACTTTCATTTTTTCCCTTTGCAAAGCCATTTTTGCAGAACATACGTTTTGCAAGCGTAGAAAGAGGGTGATTTTTCAGAATATAAAAAACGGAGGTGAGTCCGAAATTCGTAATTGATTAAATTTCCTCTTGGAAAGGGAAAAGAGAAAAACAAATCGGAACGGCTTGCAAGGCAAGCCGAAAGGAAAAAGAAAAAACAAAAATCAAACAAAAAATTTTTAAGACCTAAATAGGTCGGAAAGGAAAATCACATGAATAATACAGCAATTACAAGCGGTCGTTTGACCGTAGGAAAAACCTATCTCTTTCAGAACAAAGCCGATGGCGGTCGTTCTCTCAATGTTTGGTGCAATAGCACCTACCCGGCAGGAAATTTGAGCAATGTATGCCTTTGGAAAACCGACAAAAACGACAATGCGCAGCGTTGGACTCTTTCTTATTCCAAAAACGGTGATAACTATGTTCTTAAATCCGAAGAAAACTCTGCAAAGTGCCTTGATCTTTATACAGGCACTGGCAGTGGTGCAAACATCAACGCTCATCTTTATTCCGAATCGAGTACTTCTTATCTTATCTTTGAAAACGGCGCATACAGCAACACTGTTAGAATAAGACTTGCAGGTACAACCAAAAACGGATATTACCTTACTGCAAATCAAGGAAATCCCGGCAGCAACGACGGCAGAGGCGTAAATTCCAAAGGGAATGTCTATTTTTACAGCGAGCTTCTTGACGATGAAAGTCAGGAGTGGGAAATTATCGACCCCGATTCTTCTTCCGGCGGCTCTTCTTCCGGCGGTGGAGAAAACGGTCAAAAGCTCAGACTTCCGATAAATGGAGTCAACACTCTCTCTGCGAGCAGAACTACCGACCCGAACTCTTCTTATGCAGGCTCCTATAATGGCAGTTCTCATTATGGCGCCGATATTGCTTGCAGTGCAGGAACTATACTTAAAGGCTTAGGTAATGGCACTGTTGTTGGAACGGGGTACAACACA
>SFFD01000059.1 GCA_004556975.1 Oscillospiraceae bacterium
ATCGCTGTACATCCCGGACGTATTCAGCAGCCGCGAAACCTCACTGTCCACGGTCACCGGCTGTCCCCCGGCGCTGTTCAGGGCAAAGATCTGGCTCTCCTCATCCGTGCGGGACAGCAGATCCTCCAGACGCCGCATCTCATCCTCCGCCGCATAGGCGGCATGGGTGCTCTTCTCCCCATAGACGGAGAAGATCATGACCGTGTCCATGGCGATGACCTGAATGCTCTCCTGGGCCTTATCCGGGTCCGCCGGAGTACCTCCGCAGCCGCACAGGCCGCACAGCATGGCTGCCGCCAGTATCAATCCCGCAAAGCGTTTCATATAGTATACCGTACCTCGCATCCGCATATTGCTCCTATTTTGCATAATAAGGTAGTATATCACGGCGGTCTGCACTTCTCAACCGGGAATCGGCGTCTTCTCCGAAAAAGATAAAAACCCACCGAAAATGTCAATAGTAAATGCGAAAAAAATATAAAAAAATATATTTGACTAAAGCCCAAGGGCGGCGACGCACTCTTGAAACAGGATTTCGGACGTTCTCCACCCCAAGATTTCACGGGGATAATTGTTCACCCACTCTTCGACTTCCTTTACCGCCGCCGCGGTGACTTTTCCGAAATCTGTTCCCTTTGGGTACTTCCGCCGAATCATTTTGTTCTGACATTCATTTGAACCCCGTTCAAAACTGCTGTACGGGTGGCAATAGTAAAACTTCGTTCGCTTGCCCTTTCTGATTGCGGACCGCTCCAGCCGCTCAACGTCGGCGAATTCTCCGCCGTTGTCAACGGTGATCGTCTTGAAGATCAAGCGGAAGCGCGCCCCGAATCGGCGTTCTATACGATCAAGCGCCCGCACGGTGCTTTCTGCCGTTCTGTCCGGCATTTTCTCTATAATTTCTTTACGGGTCAATCGCTCTGTCAGCACCAGCAGGGCCTTTGACCCCTTTTTCTTTGAATATACGGTGTCCATTTCCCAATGCCCGAACGTGGTTCGGCTGTCAACCTCCGCCGGGCGCTTCTCTATGCTTTCGCCGCGGGGCGGGCGCTTCATGGTCTTTACCTTGTGATACTGCCGCTTCCGTTTCGGCTTTTCCGGCAAGTCTTTATTTGTGATCGTCAGGAAAACGCCCTTTGAAATGTAACTGTAAAGGGTGCTTACGCAAATACTTGTTTTGAATTGCTTTCCCTCCAGCTTCGCGTCAGCAAGGGCGGCGGCGGGCGAACGATCTTCGTTCAGAATCTTATTTTCGATGTAGCCCGCAAATTCAAAGTCGTTTCCGATTTTCAGCGGCGCGCCTTTCGCGGCGAGGTTGTCCCGATACCGCTTTTCTGCTCCGTCCGGGTTATACCGTTCTTCTTCAATCCACGTGTCGCCGTCCAGATGGACCCAACGGGCGCGCTTAATCTCGCGGTAAACCGTGCTGATATGCACGTGAAGTTCTGCGGCAATCTCTTTCTTTGAACAATGCGAATTCAACATAGCTTCGATTTTATAACGGTCTGTTTTGCTCAAATGGCTGTAATAATGTCCCATGCTATACCCTCCGAAAGCAAAACCCGCCCTTGCGTAATGCAAAGGCGGGTTTGTGCGTTATTGCTGGACGCGGTGTACCCGCAAAGCCATTTTAACAAATTTATTATACTAACGCAAGTATATTATTTATCGTCTTGCCCTGTCAGCCATTCCATAGACACGCCTAAAACCCGCGAAAGCACAACGAGTTCGTAATCTGTCACGAATCGCGTTCCGATTTCAATTCGGCTTACGCTGTCCCGCTCCATCGTTACGCCCTCGATCTGCAACCGGGCGGCGAGGTCCTCTTGTGTAATTTTGCGGCGGGCGCGGGCTTCTTTTACGCGGTCCCCGCAAAGATTCTTCCGGCCTTTATAGTCGTATATCTTCATCGGCGTTCCTCCCTTTGTGTTAAAGGTCTGCATTTTTCTTGACTTTAACACGCAAAGCACGCATAATTGTGTTAAAGGTCAGAACCCCAGCATTTTCAAGCGGTTCAGCCTTTGAAAAAACACAAAGCCGCCCGGTTTCGGACGGCGGAACGGAGGATTTATGAAACGCTTTCTTTCCCTTTGTCTTGCGGCCTGCCTTGCGTTATCTCTCGCGGGGTGTGGCGGCGGGCTGGTCGATCTTGACACGCCCAAATCGAAAGAGTTGTCCGCGCAGTATGATTATTACGCGGATTCCATGAACACAATTCGGGCTGATATGAAGATCACCCCCGAACAGGCCAACGAGGTATTTATAATTCTTGTGTCCTGCGGCCTTGATGAAAAAATTACCAGCATATATGAGAACGGCGGCGTTTATACGGTTAATTTCGGCGGCGATTCTCTCGACGTTACGTTGAACGGCGGCGCGGTTGATACGGTCCAGCAGGGGCAAGACACGCTTTACCCGGAATTCTCAAAGCACAATGTTTTGATGGACTATGATTTGATCGTAAAAGATGTTAAAAGCGGCTCCGGCGACGTGATCGGCGAATATGCTTATATTCGCATTATGAAAAAACAGCTTGAAGAGATCACGGAGGAAAATTATAAAGAGTTTGCCGAATCTGTCGTGAAAGACAGCGGTTACAACTGGGTGTCGATTCTCTGCGACGACGGCACGGGAATTTGTTTCCCCGGCTCTATGTATTATGTCGCCGATTATGGCAAGCAGGACGCGGACGGCTCCATTTTGGAAAGCTACGGAACAATTACGCTGAACGAAAGCGGCGGTTATACTTACGATAAAGCCGAATAACAGGAAAGCAAAGCGGCGGGCGCAAAGGCCCGCCGCTTTTTTGCTTATTGAGCGCCCGCCGCCGTATCAAGCGTCGTTTCAATCCATTCATTCAAGGACATTCCCGCCGCTTCCGCCGCGGCCTGATACTTCGCCTTTTTGCCTTTCTTTACAGACGGGTAAAGACGATCATAATTGTTTTCATTGTACCGCCTTTTTGCGTCCGTCGCGGTCTTTCCGCGGGGCGTTTCGTATTTTCCGGGCATTTGAACCCCTCCTTTTCTGCTCTTTATTTTACCACGGCGTTTATACTAACGCAAGTATAAATATTGCATATACTAACGCAAGTATATTTGTTCACTTTGCCGATTGACGATATACTAACGTTAGTATATAATAATAATCAGAAAGAGGGAAACAAAGCCGCCCGGTTGCCGGGGCGTAAAGTTCGGCAACGGCCAACCTTACGGGCCGACACGAAAAGGGGGCCGACACGGTAAACGACAACACTTCAACTTCGGTTTAATATATGGGAGGTAATCAAATGAAAAAGTTTGAAATCGGCAAGGAATATTTCGATCACAGCATTTGCAATTACGATTGCGTGTTTACTATCAAGATTGTCAAGCGTACCGAAAAAACCGTGACTTTTGAGCGGAACGGCAAAACTCGCCGGGCAAAGCTGTTCAACGACGAACGCGGCGAATATATCATTCCTGACCGCTATTCTATGGCCCCCGTTTTCCGCGCTGAATGTGAGGTTCAGCCGGAAGAGGAACCCGCCGCGGAAGAATCCGCACCCGCTCCCACGGAGGACGCGGCCCGCTCGATCAGCTTTGACATTGACCAGCCCGCCGACGAAAGCGCGGTTGTTGTTATGGTCGGCCAGCGCGTCGAATGCGTGTGCGGCGCTTGCTATCCCGTTCAGGCCGGAACCGTGATCGGCTTTGAATCTTCCCCGGCAACCCGTTTCTTTCCCTCTTGCGTGTATGCCGTGATTCGTTGGGAGGACCGCCCGGCGGTCCCCGAACGGGTCCGCCTGTCCGATATTCACCGCCGCGGCTGGCGGTCTGCGAACGGCTCCCCGCTGGGTGTGTTCGTAACTGGATAATTTACCGGGGCGGCGTGGACCCGCCGCCCCTCTTCATGGAGGGTTTCAAATGTGGATTGATTGTTATACACTACCCAAAGATCAGGGGATTTGCTGTGAACATTGCGGCACGTACATTCGCAACGTTTTTGTTCTCCACTTCGACGACGGTTTTTCTTTGAAATGCGGTGTCGAATGCTTCAACAAGCTTATAAAGAAAACCAATTTAACCCAATACGGCGCAAAGCTGTTAAAGAAGCAGGCGGACCGTATAAAGGCATTTAACGAAATGCGCGATAACTGGACCCGTTGGCAAACCCCGGAAGAAGCGGAATCCGACGGCTGTTTTCAGCGTATCGAGGACCCGGACAAGCCCGGATTGTGGCGCATTCGTACACAAGCAGAGTTTGAAGAAGAAAGGGCGTTTATGCTGAATAATCTTATTCCGTACAGGATCAGCGAAATTCAAGCGGAAACAAAAGCCCGCTTCAAAAACGTTCGTGTTAAGTCTGATTGATCGACGCGCCGCCGAACCTCCCACGGCGGCGCAAATTTCTTGAAAAACTTTGCTTTTTCCTCTTGACAATATACTAACGTTAGTATATAATAAGAGACAGAAAGGGGGTGAAACGGTGAAGAAGAAAAAGAAAAAGCCTACGAAATCGCGGATTGATGTTCGCACCATCATTGTTTCCGCAATCGTAGACTTTTTGGTGGGGCTTGCGCTACTGCTGATCGACAAGCACACGTAAGCTAACCCCGTATTCTATGGGCGGGTTCACCGCCCACCCATAGAATACACTTTTTCTTCCGATCTGTCAATTATGCTTGTAAAACTCGCAATATTCCTAATTGCCGCCGCCGGGGTCAAACTTATTGTTTCCGCTGTCATTTATTTTAACCGAAAGAGAAAGGACAATCACGATGAAGAAAGGTGAATATGTATATACCCCGCGTTTCTGCTCCGTAATGATTGAAAAGGTATTTAGAAGTCTTGAAACTGCGGTAAAATACGGATTTGTTGAACCCACGTACTATAACAACCCCGAATATTCCGTTTTTGGAAAGCATATCGGGAAAGATACCATGATTTTTGCCGCCGTAAAGAAATGACCGCAATAGAAAAAGCCCGCCGGGACCCCGGCGGGCTTGTGTTTTTGTCCGAATCGGACGGTTTTTAATTTTTCGCGGGTTCGGCTGCGCCCTCCGCCAGCGTTGCATTGTCGTTCGCGCCCCACGCCTTTTTTGCTTCCTCCAGCGCGGCTTCAATCATGTTCGCAATGTCCTTTTCGGTGAAAAGCAGTTTCAGCACCGCGGGGATTCTCTGATAAATCCAGTCCGCAACGGCGGCAAACTTCAGCGAACCCGTGCCGCCGCCGAATTGCTTTTCGGCCTGCGTTACGAGGTTGAACAGGATTTTTTCAAGAATCTTCGTTTCGCCGCGCTTGATAAGAACGACGATCACCACAAGGAACGCGAGGACAACCAGCACGCTGTCCCAATTCGCCGCAAGAAACGCAAGAATGTTCATGTCTTTTTCTCCTTTCAGCTCACGACGGAACAGGAGGATTCAGGGACCCAGCCCAGCCCGTCAATGTGTACGCCGCATTTGCGGCCCGGATAGTAATATTTGACCGTGTACGTGCCGTTCACGGTCTTTCCCTTCCCGTTTCCGTTGCTGTCCCGGTACAGGGGGCCGGAATACTTCACCCGCGCGCCGACGCGCATTTTCGGGGCCGTTGTGGTCCCGCTCCCGCCGGGCGTGGTGCTGACAGCCTGCACGTCCGCCGCGTCAACCCATCCGTAAACGGTGGACCCGCCGCCGCTCTGCTTGATAAGGTGGTACGGGTGCTTCGCTCCCTTTGATACCGCCGTAACCTTTGCCGTTCCCGGCTTGCAGGCGGGGCCGCTGGCGGCGTTCGCGCTGGTGTAGTGTTTACTGCCCGTGAAGCGCACCACGTCGCCCACGGCGAACGCAAGCGCGCCGGAGGTATCGGAGGACCCCCGGGACGTTCCGGCCTGTCCTGCGCCGCTCTGCGCGCCCTGCTGGGGCGTTTCGGCGGTGTCGTAGGTGATATACGGTAATTTACCGTGCTTTGTCCATCTGCGCCCGTTCATGCCGGAGATTGCGCCGATATTCAGGCACGCCGTAACCTGCACGCAGTTCTTGAAAGCGGGGGTGCATTCAATCACCTTTCCGCCGCCGATATATACACCGATATGCCCGGACAGCCACACCGCTTCTCCGGGAACGATCTTCCCGAAATCGGTTGAAACGTCCTTGCATACCTGAATCATGGAATCGGCCCCAATGTCTGGAACGCCGTTGACGGCATAGCCCGCGCCGCCGTAGGTTTTGGACACGTCGCCGCTCCATCCCCAAAGAACGCCTTTGATAAGGCAAACGCAATCGAACCCGAAAACAGGCGGGTTCTGATTTGCCGCGGCCTTAATCATTGCCGTTCGTGCGGCCTGCTTGTTGTAACTGTGGTTCGTGCAATACCGGGACACGTTCGCCCCGGTCAAGGGCGCGCCGAAACAGCCCATGACATACAGGGTCTTGTAATTGTCCACGATGTTCTGCAACTTCTTGATGAATTCAGACGCTTTCATTTTGCCCGCTCCTTTCGCGTCTGCGGGGCTTTGCGCCCCGGTGGTGATATTTGACCCGCCGGACGTTCCAGCCTGTCCTGCGCCGTCGTAGGCGGTCAGGCCGTAAGATTCGATAATCTGAATCAGCTTGTCCGCGTAATT
>SFFD01000060.1 GCA_004556975.1 Oscillospiraceae bacterium
TTTCGGATAAGCGGACGTTATTACAGAATCCCAGATTATAAGCCTTCCGCCTTTTTTGAGCACACGGCAGGCTTCTTTTAAAGCTTTTTCTTTTGTTTCCGTATCCATGTACATAAGCGAATAGAAAAAGGTTACGTTATCAAAGCTTTCGTTATCAAAATCAAGTTCAGCAGCATCCATAAGAAGCTTTTTACAGCAATCCGGCGCTTCGTCAAGCTCTTCTTGTACATTGTCAATGGCAGTAACAGCGCTTTTATAAAGCCTTCCTATTATACCCTCTCCTCCTCCGCCGATGTCCAATATGCTTCCGCAAAGTTCCTTTTCAAGCGTCAGTTTCATTTAAGCATTTTCTCTCTTTCCTTGTAATCCGGCATATATTTTGCAATCAGGCTATAAAATTTTGCGCCGTGATTTTTGTGCACTATATGCGCAAGCTCGTGCACAATAACATAGTCGATAGCTTCCGGCGGATACAGCATAAGGCGCCAGGAATAGCATATTGAGTCTTTGCCGCTGCAGCTTCCAAAGCGCTTTTGCGCAGAGGTTATTTTTATTCCGTTTGGCTTTAGTCCCATTATTTCCGAAAAATATTTCGTGCGCTGAGTAAGATAAGGCAGCGCCTTTTTTCTTGCTGCCGCTTCTTCCTCCGGAGTAACACGAATATTTTCAAGGCGTCTGCGTTTTTCCTCAATATTTTTTTCCACCCAGCGGCGGTGTTTTTCAAAAAAATCGTCAACTTCCTTCTGTGACATTCCGGTCGGTGCTTTTATTACCGGACAAAGCTCATTATCAATGGAAAGTTCAATTGTTTTTCTGTTGCTTCTTATAAGTTTATATTCCATAAGTCACCTGTATTTGACCCGAGCGGTTTTGTGTGATAGAATAAAATATATTAAAAAAACGGCGGTTTTTTCTATGACAAACGAAGAATTACAGTTAAAAAAGCGCTTTTGCGAGCTCGCGGAGAGAGCGAATAAAAGCGGAGCTTATACATCTACGGAATTTCTTTCTCCGGCGGAACAGGCGCTGCTTAAAAGCAGCGCAGTCGGCGTGCCGTATCTTTTTTTCGGCGGATATGAAGGAGCCGAAAAGGCTCTTGCACTTTTTGGCTCTGAAGAAATATGCGGCTATAAACCGTGCCCCCCGATAACCATAATCAAAATCGAGCCTTGTTCCCCAAAGTTTTCAGACTCGCTTTCACACAGGGATTTTCTCGGTTCTTTAATGTCCCTTGGTATTCGTAGAAGCATTGTCGGCGATATTATAGTTGCCGATAATATCGGATATGCCGTATGCCTTGACAATATTGCCGACTATATATGCGAAAACCTTATGAGCATCAGGCGTACGGTGGTTCAGTGCTCAAAAATCGGGGAAATTCCTGAAAGCGCAATACCCGTTCCTGCCGAATGCAGCTTTACCGTTGCTTCAGAGCGCCTTGATTCCATAGTAGCCGCAATATTCAGGCTTTCAAGAAGCGAAAGTCAAAACTTTATTGAGCACGAAAAGGTGCTCATAGGCGGCATTCCCTGCCTTAATCCAGACGCAAAGCCCGCTGCGGGTGACATTATAACCGTTCGCGGAAAAGGCAAGTTCATTTATTGCGGCATGGAGCGCGAAACCAAAAAAGGCCGCCTTCGCTGCAACGCAAAAATATATAAATAAAATTGTGCTCCCTGAAAAATTCAGGGAGCAATTTTATACTTTCGCTTTGTTTTTATTTTTACGAAGAAATCCGATTTCCTCACCGTTTGCTATTCTCTTTATATTTATAAAATGTTTGTACCACATTATAATTGCTAACACTATAAATGTAATTGTCTGAAACAAGTTAAATTCAGCAATGATTGCATAAATAGGCATTATTGTTATTACCGCAAGGGTACCTATGGAAATATAATCCGTAATAAGCGTCAGAACAATTATCACTATGCCGAGACCGATAAAAATGCGCCAGTCGGTAAAAAGAATAAGTCCCATAAAAGGCGCAAGACCTTTTCCTCCGGAAAACTTCATCCAGAAAGGATATATGTGCCCGATGACTGCCATTGCACCCGCAAGCACAGCTAAATCTGCATTGGAAGGAAAAATGAGTGAAATAAATTCAGCGGCAAAAAATGCTTTAAGTATATCAAAAGCGCCGACAACAACGCCCTGCGGTTTTCCTACGGATATAAAAACGTTGGAAGCGCCCGCATTATTGGAACCGACTTTTTTTATATCTATGCCTTCGCTTTTTGAAATAAGCCAAGCCATATTTATACATCCAAGAAGATAGCCTACAACAGCTGCTATTATATATCCCAAAAAGTAGTGCCCCCAATGTTCCGTTCTATATTTTTTCATAATTACCTGCGTGTATATGAAAATTTAGTATTTATATAAAATAATGCGGCGAAACCGGTTACGCCGCATTAAAATATTATTGTTGGTTTCCGAAATAATTTTCAAACTGCGCCGGCCGTACATACGCGGTTTTGTAATGCTCGTATATTACTTTGCCGGGTGCCGCGCCGGATGGTTTTCTTACATTGCGGATTTCCGTATAATCCACGGGAACAAGAGAAGAATCTCTGCCTTTTGAGTTATACGCGGCAACAATAGCGGCCTGTTCAATGGTAGAACTCGGCACTTCACGCCCTTCGGTTACGACAACCGTATGAGAACCGTGTATTTTTTGAGTATGAAACCAAATATCATATTTTTTTGAGTCTTTGAAAGTAAGTTTGTCGTTTTGAAGGTTGTTTCTTCCGCAAAGAATTTTAAATCCGTCTGTGGAAATATATTCTTTCGGAGAAAGCTTAAGCGGTTTTTGATTTTTCTGACGGCTGCGCCTTATATACCCCTGCTCCGCAAGCTCTTCCCTTAACATAAGCACCTCGTCTTCCGTGCGTGCGCGTGAAAGCAAATCAAAAACAGACTCAATATATGAAAGTTCAGCCTCGCCTTTTTCGATAAATTTTTTAAGCATTTTTTCGGCTGTATCCGCTTTGCGATATTCGCTGAAATAGTGCTGCGCATTCTGGTTGGGAGAAAGACGCGGGTCAAGCTTTACCTCTATTGGGTTATTATTGTCATAATAGTTTTCAAGAATTACAGAGGTCATTCCCTTTTCTATGCTGTGAAGATTGGCATGAATAAGTTCGCCCCTGATTCGTAATGCATCCCGTTCCTCAGATCGGGCAAGCTCCTGCCGCTGAATATCAAGCTTTCTTGAAAGCCTGTCGCAAAGGTTCATAACAAATCGGAAAAGGTCGCCCGAACGCTGTTTCATTCTGTCTACGCCGGAACGCTCCGAATAGAACCTGTCAAGCATGGCACTAAAGCTTTCACAAAGTTTAGGCGTTGCCGCCTTGCCGTATTGTTTTACTTCCATAAAAGTAAAATCAGTGGGTTTTCCGTCATCACCCTCAATAATATACGGCTTACCCTCGCCGCTTTTAACTGCACTTGCCGTTTTGTCAATTACATAAACAAGGTCTTCGCACTCACTGTCAGAAAGTTCGCGTGCAACAGTATCATTGCCTTTTGTGGCATAGTCCGAAAATTCACGGCACACAATAGGAGAAACTCCGTCCAGTACTTCCATAAGGGCTTTTGTCAGCGGAACATTTCTTCCCGCCCTTAATCTTGCAATAAACTCCATATAGTCGAGATCGAGAGTGTTCATTTTGTCCTGTGACGGCGGGAATACATATGCCATTCCCGGCATTACCTGCCGCACACTTGACATGTCGGCGGTAACACGCTTTATGGAGTCGATTATTTTGCCGTCGTTTCCAATTAAAATTATATTGCTGTGCCTGCCCATTGTTTCAACTGCAAGCTTTAGCACCACAGGATCGCCAAATTCGTTATATGTGCTGAAAGAAAAATGCAAAATTCGCTCCAGCCCGAATTGTTCGATGCCGATTAGTTTGGCTCCGCTTATATATTTGCGCATAAGCATACAGAACATAGGCGGAGATTTCGGGTTATCAACCGGCGCTTCGGTAAAATGCACTCTTGGCGCAGACGCCGATGCAGATATAAGAAGTTTTTTGCTCTCTCCGCCGCAGCGGAAGGACATAATAAGTTCTTCTTTTGACGGCTGATGAATTTTATCAACCCTTGCTCCCACAAGATTTTTTGCAAGTTCATTTTTGAGCATGCTCAAAGTAATTCCGTCAAGCGCCAACTGTGCTCACCTCTTTTATATTATTTTGCCCAATATTCAGCCGGGTCGCACGAAGATTCTGAAACATCTATTTCTATATCCGGAAAATGCGCCGAAAGCTTTTCCGCAAGCGGGGTTATAACCGTATTTTCGGTGCAGAAATGCCCCGCGTCCAAAACGCAGAAGCCCGCTCTGCGAATATCTATAAAGAAATTGTGCTTTATATTTGCGGTAACATATGCGTCCGCGCCGGCAGCCATTGCGTCGCGGAAAAACTCCGCGCCGCTTCCGCCGCAGACGGCAACCGTTTTAATCGGCTTTTCCGTCGGAGTATATTTTATGCCGCCCACGCCGATTTTCTCCGCAACGTATCTAACAAATTTATTGCAGGAAAGCGGTGCGTCAAATTTCAGCTCGCCCACGCGCAAAAGCCCAAGCTCATCGCCGCATTTGCGCACATTGCAAAGGTCGAGCGCCGCGGCAAGACAGTCGTTAACTCCTCCGTCGGCAACATCAAGGCTTGTATGCGAACTTATTATCGCTATTCCTCGCTCTGCCGCAAGAAACGCAATATTGTTCGGATGAAACTCTTTAAGCGAACCGAAAATTACGGGATGATGAGTTATTACAAGCTGTGCACCGATGCGCGCAGCTTCATCAAGCACCGGTTCGGTTGCGTCAAGCGCGACCAATACCTTTTCAACACGGCGGCAGCCATCGCCTACAAGAAATCCGGAATTATCCCAGCTTTCCTGCGCAGAAAACGGCGCAATTTCATCAAGAAAATTATAAAAATCACTAACCGTGCTCATTTTTCTTTCTCCATTTCGTCCGCCTGCTCATCAATCATGTCTGCCAGAATTATATGGCGCATTGCGGCGCTTTTTCCCTTCGGAGAGCGCATAAGCCCCTCTGCAACGCCTTTATGTACAGCTGCCTGGCGGCGCACATATTTTACTGCGGCCTCACCGCAGCAATCCGCCACCTTTCCTATTGAACAGAATATTTCATCCGGCGTTGTGCATTCTCCGCAATATTCAACGCTCATTACCGTATAAAGATGTCCCTCGGTTTCCACAGCCTTTTCTTCATCAATGCGCCAACCGTTTTCATAAAGCCAGCGGCGCAGCGTGTCTGCACGTGACATCGGCTGCAATACAAGATGCACACGCTCGCTTTTTACCCAATCATGGGCGCCTAAAATTCCTATAATGGTTTCACCGCCCATTCCGCATATAAGAACTTCGTCAATTTCTTCACCCGGAAGACCTAAAAGGCCGTCGGTAAGCCTGGTTTCTATTTTATCGCCAAGCCCCATCTGTGCAATAAGTTCTTTCGCGCTTTCAAGAGGCTTTTCGTTTATGTCCGTTGCATATGCTTTCGGGCAAACACCGTTATCAACAAGCCAGCAAACCAAATAGCCGTGGTCTGTTCCAATATCCGCGGCTACGGTGCCGTACCCTACAAATTCGGCGGCAGCCGCCAGACGGGAATCAAGCTTTTCCAAAATTACATTTCCCCTTTTGCAAATAAATTTAAGGCAGCCGTGACTTCGTCATGGCTGCCGCGGCTAAAATATTTTTTATTTATTTGCAAAGTAATTGTTTATCTTTTCTATCATTTCATTGCAGTCAACGCCGTGAACTTCGCACGCTTCCTCAATGCTTTCTCCCCTTGACGCAGGGCAGCCGAGACAGTGCATACCCATCTCAAAGAAAAATTCCGCCGTTTCTTTATCATAATCGAGAACTTCGCCTATAAGCGAATCTTTGTTTACCTGGTAAGACATTTTCATACTCCTTTTTTCTTTTTATATTAGTTATAAAAATATTTTTTACTTACATTTTATATTATAATTAGCAAACACGTTTTTTTCAATATAATTGTGTAAACAATTTTTATTTTGCGTCAAAAGCCGATATGCAAATATCCTTTAATACACATTTTTCGCAATGCGGCCGGCGGGCAACGCAGACCGCCCTTCCGTGAAGAACAAGGCGGTGGCAAAAATTATTGGATTCCTTGGGATCAAGAAGAAGGCGAAGCTCCGCTTCGCATTTTGCCGGATCTTTGGTGTCAGTAAGTCCCAACAGATTTGTTATGCGAATGCAGTGAGTATCGCAAACTACCGCCGGCTTACCGTAAACATCGCCTACAACAAGATTTGCTGTTTTTCTTCCTATTCCCGGAAGCTTAATAAGTTCTTCTATGCTATCAGGCACTACGCCGCCGTAATCTTCAACAAGTATTTTGCATGTCTTTGAAATGTCGTGAGCCTTTGTCTTATAGAATCCGCACGAACGTATTATGTCGCTTATATCCTGTTCATCTGCTTTTGCAAGCGCTTCCAGCGTGGGATATTTTCCGAAAAGAATGGGGGTTACCATATTAACCCTGGCGTCTGTACACTGCGCGGAAAGACGCGTAGCAATTAAAAGCTCGTGCGGCTTTTTGTATTCAAGTGAGCAAACAGCGTCGGGATACTCCTTTTTAAGCAGTTCCACCGCTTTTGCCGCACGCTCTGCATTATTCATAAAACTTCCCCCTTTAAAGGCTATATTATGAGCATATTCGATTTTTTGCCGCTTGTCAAGCACAAAAAACTTGCAAATATAAATGAAAAAATATAGAATAGCATTATTCCTTACGGAGGTAATGTTTTTATGCAGATAACAGTTAAAACAAAAGACAATCAAAAAGATTCCTTCGCAGTGCGCAAAGCGGTTTTTATGGGGGAACAGGGTTATCAAAACGAATTTGATGAAACCGACAATATATGTGACTATGTTACGGTTTACTGCGACGACAGGCTTGCCGGAACAGGAAGGGTGTTTTTCTCCGAAAAAGAAAACGCCTTTGTTTTCGGAAGAATAGCTGTGCTCAAGGAATTTCGCGGGTTACACCTTGGCACAATTATTCTTGCGGAGCTTGAAAAGATTGCGAAAGAAAAAGGCGGAAAATGCGCCGTTCTTCTTTCTCAGGCATATGCCGTCGGTTTTTATCAAAAAAGTGGTTTTTCT
>SFFD01000061.1 GCA_004556975.1 Oscillospiraceae bacterium
TCCCTAGTTCTCCCAACAGAGTGAATCCAAGATTTACCATTACTAGATGCAACTCCAATACTCATATTTTTTAAAGCTCCACCAAAACCACCCATGGCATGTCCTTTAAAATGTAATAACATTAACATAGAATCATAATTTTGGATATGACTGCCTACAATATTCTTGTTATGTAAATTTGGGGAATATTTTATTCCTTAAATATTAAAATTACTTCATTTTTACATTTTCTTCGCCTATAATTTCTCCAAGCTTTTTTGCAACATAATTGTCGCCAGAAACAGTATCCACCCAAAGCTTTGTCGGCGCTTTTACAGTCTTTTTTGTGTCTGAAAAATGAATGTAAAGCGGAGTAAGCCCATCAAATACGGCAAGAAACTGCATTGCTTTTTTATATTCTTCGCTTTCTTTAGAGGGTACCTTAATGAAAAGTCCGCTTAGCGCACTTTTTTGACATGTCTCTTTAGGGGTCTGCTGAACAGACTGTGAAACTGCAACGGCACTTTGCGGTTTTGGCCGGCCGCCGGCGTAAGGTGCATTGTCATTAAACGGAATACGTTGAGCATCCGCAATGCTTAAAAATCTTTCTGCAATAAGTTTCGGTTCTTCATCCTCTTTGACCGAAACCCTGGCTTCCAGCACAACCGTTTCGTTAAGATTAATAATACCGCCGAAATCTGAAAGAACGCGCGGAAATACAAGGGCTTCAAGGCTTCCGGTAGTGTCCTCAAGCGTTACAAATGCCATAACGTCATTGTTTTTTGTTGTTTTGGTCTTTTTGCTTAAAACAATTCCGCAAAGACGTACCCGTCTGTCATTATTTGCTTCCAAAGAGGCCATATGCTTTATTTCCAGAACTGTACTGGCATTCATTTTTTCTATGGCGGCGCTGTACTCGTTCATTGGGTGACCTGAAAGATAAAGTCCGGTAGTTTCCTTTTCCATATTAAGTCGTTCACGCAGAGTAAACTCCGGAAGATTTGGAATGGTTTCTTCGGGTTCGGCTTCTTCGTCAATTCCGCCGAAAAGGCTCATCTGACCTGAAAGATTGCGCTTTTTTTCCGCATCAATATTGGAAAGCAGATTTTCATATCCGGAAAGCATACTTCTTCGGGTGCTGCCAAGAGAGTCAAGGGAACCTGATTTTATAAGCGCTTCAAGAGTTCTTTTATTAAGTTCGCGGCCAAAAACACGGCGGCAAAAATCTGTAAAATTCGAATATTTTCCGTTATTATTGCGTTCGCTTACAATGTCGTTTATAAGCCCCTTGCCAATATTCTTTACCGCAAGAAGGCCAAAGCGCACCGCGTTGTTTTGCCATGTAAACCCGCTTTCAGATGTGTTGACATCGGGGCCTTTGACTTTTACTCCCATCTTTTGGCATTCGCCTATATACTCTATTACTTTGTCGGTGTTGTCAAGAACGGAGCTTAACTGTGCCGCCATATACTCACCGGGAAAATGGCATTTAAGATATGCAGTTCTGTAAGCAACCGTGGCATATGCTGCCGCGTGGGATTTGTTAAAAGCATATGAAGCAAATGAACTCATTTCGTCAAATATTTCGTTTGCAACCTTTTCCGGAACACCGTTGCGTACCGCTCCGGGCAGCTCCAGGCTGCCGTTTTCGTCAAATTTTCCGTGAACGAAATATTCCCGCTCCTGCGCCATTACGTCAAGCTTCTTTTTACTCATTGCGCGGCGCACAAGGTCTGCTCGTCCGTATGAATAGCCGGCAAGCTTGCGTACAATTTCCATAACCTGTTCCTGATAAACAATACAGCCGTATGTTACATCAAGAATCGGTTTTAAAAGAGGAGTTTTATATGTTACTTTTTCGGGGTGATGGCTGTTTTCAATATATTTCGGAATGGAATCCATAGGCCCGGGGCGGTACAAAGAAATAACAGCGGTCAAATCTTCTATGGATTTTGGCCCAAGCCCCACAAGCACGCTTCGCATGCCGGCCGATTCAAACTGGAATACACCTTGCGCCTGCCCTTTTGCAAGCATATCAAAAACCGCAGGGTCATCGTCCGGAACTTTTGAAATATCAAAATCCGGAATACGCTTGCGTACTTCTTTTTCGCAATCGCTTATTGCGGTAAGGTTGCGAAGGCCGAGAAAATCCATTTTAAGCAAGCCCAATTCTTCAAGGGTAGTCATAGTAAACTGTGTTACAACGGAATCATCGGGCTTTGCTACCGGCACAAATTCCGTAATCGGCTGCGGAGCAATTACAACTCCCGCAGCATGGACGGAGGAATGGCGCGGCATACCTTCAACCTTAAGCGCAGTATCTATAAGTTCCGTAACTTTAGGGTCAGAATCGTAAAGCCCTTTAAGCTCCGAAGATATCTTAAGAGCCTTTTCAATAGTCATTTTAAGGTCTGTCGGAACAAGCTTTGCAACCTTATCAACATCCTGATACGGCATTCCGAGGGCGCGTCCCACATCCCGTATGGCCGCTCTTGCTGCCATTGTTCCAAAAGTGATTATTTGAGCAACATGGTCGGCACCATATTTTCTGTTTACATAATCTATTACTTCCTGACGGCGCTCATAGCAAAAATCAACGTCAAAGTCAGGCATTGAAACGCGTTCGGGATTAAGAAATCTTTCAAAAAGAAGGTGATATTTTATAGGATCAATATCCGTGATTCCTATGCAGTATGCGCAAATGCTCCCCGCCCCGGAGCCTCTTCCCGGTCCTACCGGAATTCCGACGCTTTTGGCATAATTTATAAAATCGTGAACAATAAGATAATAGTTTACGTAACCCATGCGCTTGATTATATCAAGCTCATAGTTAAGCCTTTCCCAAAGTTCCGGCGCAGGGTTTTCACCGTATCTGCGGTAAAGACCTTCTTTGCACATACTCTCAAAATATTCAACATTGTCGCGCCCGTCAGGGGCATTGAATGCCGGAAGCTTTGTGTGTCCGAATTCAAATGTAACATTGCATCGGTCAGCAATTTTTTGCGTATTGTCAAGGGCTTCCGGAATTGCAGAGAAAATGCCGCGCATTTCTTCTTCGGATTTTACATAGAATTCATCCGTTTCAAAAGCCATATCATTCGGCTCGTCAACGGTGTGGTTTGTTCCTATGCAAACAAGTACATTCTGCATTTTTGCATCGTCTTTATCAATGTAATGGCAGTCGTTTGTTGCAACAAGCGGAATTCCGGTTTCGTTTGAAAGGCGGATAAGCCCCGGAAGAATTCGCTTTTGGTCTGCATAACCATGGTCCTGAATCTCAATAAAGAAATTTCCGCTTCCAAAAATGTCAAGATACTCAAGAGCGGCTTTTTTTGCGCCTTCGTAATCGTTGGCGGAAAGATTGCGCGGAATCTCGCCCGCAAGGCAGGCAGAAAGCGCAATTATACCCTCGTGATATTTTCTAAGCAGTTCTTTATCCACTCTTGGCTTCTTATAGAATCCGTCAATAAATCCGGCAGAAACAAGCTTAATAAGATTTTTATATCCGGTGTTGTTTTCGCAAAGAAGAACAAGGTGATAACTCCAATCAAGCTGATGCTCTTTGCTGAAACGCGAGCGGTTGGCAACATAAACTTCGCATCCGATTATCGGTTTTATATTATATTTCTGTGCTTCTTTATAAAAATCAATAACGCCGTACATAACGCCGTGGTCGGTTATGGCAACGGCATTTTGTCCAAGCTCACTGATTCGCGGCATAAGGCGCTTTATGCGGCAGGCGCCGTCAAGAAGGCTGTATTCGGTGTGGAGATGAAGATGTACAAAGCTCATTTTTGCGCCTTCCTTCTTTTAAAATTTATGCGGTCTGCCCGCCTTCCTTCACGGTCATGCCGTGTTTAAGCCAATCGCCTTTGAAATATTTACAGAGATAAATTATACCTTTTACAAGCTCATCACTGCAAACAAATGCCATTACTAAAAGCGGGTCAGCATGCAGAAATGTTCCAAGAATCGTTCCGCCGATGCACTTTATCAGTATGATTGTACCGACATCCACTCGTGCCATATATTTTGTGTCGCCGCCGGCGCGAAGAACTCCTGCACCGAGATTCCAGCTTACTCCGTAACAGAAATCAACATATGCGCATATAATAAGCATTTTTCTGATGTATTCCTTTGTTTCTTCCGTTGCTGCAATAAAATAAGGTGCAATCGGTCTTATCATAAATATGATGCCCATCATTACAAGACCTACAAGAAATCCGCCCACAACAAAAAATTTGCTCCATTTTTTTGCTTCTCTGTCGTTGCCTGCGCCTATCATATTTCCCATAAGAATAAGCGAAGCATTTGCAAAGCCGCACATTGCAACTGTTGAAAGATCAAGAATTACCATAACAAGGCTGTATGCCGCAAGAAAGCTTTTGCTGTATTGTCCAAGGGTCGCGGCTTGCACCGTCATGCCGATACCCCAGGCAAATTCGCTGAAAAATACCGGCAATCCGTATTTCAAAAAAGACGGAATATACTGATGAGCATCAGCAAAAACATATCTCATTCTGAAATTCAGCTTGTTTTCGATTTTGTACATATAAATAAGGGCAAGGATGCATTCAATAGTCTTGCTTATGACGGTTGCAACAGCCGCACCTTTAATTCCAAGACTCGGCGCGCCGAGGTTTCCGTAAATGAGCACCCAGTTGAGCACGAGATTTATAAGGCATGAGCATGTATAAATAACCACAGAAACTTTAACATCACCAAGAGCGCGAAGATTTGAAAGAAAGGTTACCGTTATAGCCGGAATAATATAAAACCATGCCATTATGCTTTACGGAGGATGAAACGTGCCGGAGATCATCATTAAATCCGCCATCGCGGAACGCTTTGAAC
>SFFD01000019.1 GCA_004556975.1 Oscillospiraceae bacterium
ATCGGCTGTTTTGAGGGCAAATACGCTTTATTGGAAAAAATATGGATATTGTTGAAAACTCAAGTTTTCAACATCTGCGGCATACGCCCAAAGACGGGCATTTTTAGAAATGCGGTAAAACATTTTTGGCTGTATACGCCCGAAAGTGAACCGACAGCCTGAACCCGAAAAAGTTCAAGGGCGGCGGCGGGCACATATGCGCGAAAGTGAAAACGCCTTATGGGCAAAAACGCGGCGGCGGAACGGCGGCGAACCGGCGGCGAACCGAGCGGAGCGAGAGCGCCGCCGAAAGGGCGTGCAAAGCGCCGACCGCCCCGCCGACAGCCGCCGCACTTTCACCCCGCGCCGCCGAACCGCCTGCGCCGCCGCGCCGCTTTCCCCACAAGCGGTGCGACAAAAACAGCGCCCCGGCGGGCGCGCTTTTTCTGAAAGGTCATCGCAAATTTGCGCTTTGGAATGATACTATTGCCCTGCGGCTTAAAAAACGGGGCGCGCCGCTTTTCGGCGGCGGCGCGCCCAAATCGGTTGGCGGAGCAAAAAACGGCTTTGTTATGCGCTTTTTTGCCCTTCAGCCTTTTTTGTAAAGCATTCAGCAAATTTTCTTAAAAATGCAAAAGGTCATCACAAATTTATATGCGCAAATGATAATATAGCCTTGCCGGGCAGGAAAAGCCGCTCCTGTACGGCGTACAGTTTTTGAAAGGAGAAAGAAAATTTTATGTCACTTAAAAAAATTACGGAAGACGACCTTGCCGGCAGGGGCGTTCGCGGCCAGGCGGATGTGCCCGGGCTGACCGCGGCGGAAATGCAGGAAAAGGTCGAAGAAATTGTTCGAAGCGTAGTCATTCCGGCGATGAATGAAAACAGCGAAAAAATCGAAGAAAATTTCGCCACAAAAGAGGAACTGGGCGAAGTTGTTCTCGCTTCCGGCGCGGTTACAAGCGTTTTCGGCCGCGCGGGAAACGTCGGTGCAAAAGCGGGCGACTATACGGCACAGATGGTGGGCGCGGCGGAAAAAAAACATGCCGCGCAGCATAAAACCGGCGGCGAAGACGCCCTTGCTCCGGCGGATATCGGCGCGGCAAACGAAAGCCACGCCCACGGTGAAATCACCTCTGCCGGCGCCATAGGCATAACAAAGGGCCTGCTTGTGGTAACGGGTGCCTCCGGCGTGCTCACCACCGAGAACAAAGCGGCGTCAGGGCTGATGCTCAAGCCAAAAACCGTTGCTTTAAGCGGCGACGTGAACGTCGCCCTCGCCGACGAAACCGAGTATACCTTTACCGCCGTAACCGCCCTTAACCTTACCGTAAACGCCGTTTCGTGCCACGGCTTTGTAACCTTCGGCACGGGTGTTCCCGCCGTGAGCATCACCGGCTTTACCAAAACCGCGGGCGACGACCCCACCGCTGCCGGCGCGGGCGAGGTGTGGGAATTTGACTGCCTGGGCGGGTATATAATCTGGAAGAATTGGAGCGCCGTGTGATGAATAAAATGAGAAGAAGGCTGCTTCTTGCAGCCAGGGGCGAAGAAGCCGGCTGCATTTTCAAATCCGGCACGGCAAAGATAAACGGCGAAATTGCCCGCCAAAGCGGCGTAACCGTTCGCGCAGTAAATATTCTTATGGTAAGAAGCGGTTATCTTTCCATAAAGACGGATTTTACGGGCTTTGACACGCTTAACATAGAAATTGCCCTGCTTGAATCCACGGGTCATGGTACGAAATACGGCTACGGAAGCTCCGCAACAGGCTTTACAAAGTCATATACCAAGACCACGGTTGCAAACGAGGTGAAAACTTTCAACATTTCTTCCGTGAACGGCGAACGGTATATCAACTTTGAAGCCGGCGAATACACAGATTCCACCAGCACTTATATTGCGAATATATGGCTGGAATAATGCCGCCTACGGCGGCCTTCGCAAAAACAAAAACATTTAAGCTGCGAAAGGAGAAGATTTTATGAAGATTAACTGGAAGGTAAGGTTCAGAAACCCCGTGTGGTGGGCGGAGGTAGCCGCCGCGGTGATTTTGCCCATGCTTGCCGCCATCGGCCTCGGCTGGGAGGACGTTACAAGCTGGGCGGCGCTTTGGAACGTGATTAAGACCGCTTTTGCCAACCCCGTCACCGTTGCCGCGGTGCTTGTTTCCGTGTGGAATACGGTTACCGACCCCACCACCGCCGGAATTTGCGACAGCGACCGCGCCCTTTGCTACGAAAAGCCGCAAGGCGGCGAAAAGTAACGAAAAAAGGGCCTCCCCAAGGGAAGCCCTTTTTTATTTGCAAACGCTGCCTCCGCCGCCGCCCAGCGCGCCGAAGCCTTCAAAGGGCACGCCGTGCCCGATTTTCGGCTCGCCGCAGGAATTTCCGAAGCTTACGCCGAAATTCCCGTGCTCCGCCGGGGGCTTTTCGCGCCCGGCGCCCTTTCTGCCGCCGGAGCTTTCGCCGCAGTCGGGCTTTTCGGGCGGGCGGGCGCCCTTTTCGCCGCCGCATTTTTTAAGAACCGTCGTGTTTCCGGTGACGCTGTAAAGAAAGATTCCCCCCGGCGTCTTTACGGCAAGGGTGCTTTCGTCGATAAAAAACGCGGCGTCGGCACGAAAATATTCTTCACCGTCGGGGCGGCTTTCCCCAAAGGCGCTTTTTGACGCAGAAAATTCACGAACCACGTTTCCGCTGCGGTCAAAAACGGCGCAGCCCGAGGGCTGCCAAACGTCGCCCCTGCGAATAATTCCGAAGCACTTGTCGGGCATGAAAACAAAGCGCCTTGAAAAGCCGCATCTGCCCGGCCGGATGACATAGGGCGACCGAAGCTCAAGCCGCTTTATAAAGCCGTCCTCGCCGGAAAAGCTGACGGTAAAGCCGTTTTGCACGGCTAACGTGCGGCCGCTTTCTATTCTGGCGAAGGCGCCCGAGGGCGCAGAAGGCAAAACCGTTTCTTTTGGTGCAGAGGCGGTAAAAAGCGAAATCGCCGCCACTATGACTATGTACAGCAAATTTTTCATGGAGCATTTCTCCTTTGAAACGTCGGTGAAAATTTTATGCAAACCGCCCTGTGCTTCACAAAGAATTTTTTCACCGTTTGCCGTTTGGCGAAAAAGCGTGAAACCGCGCGGAAATTCCCTATGCATATATATAGACGCCAAAACAGGAAAAATGCAACAGCATTTCGGTTAAATTAAAGAAAAATTAATAATTCTGGCGCGCGCCCGGCATAAAAGTCCGGCGCAAAGTCCGGCACGCGGAATGACTGCCGCAAAACACGGTGCAAAGCCCGGCACGCAGAATGACCGCCGCAAAACACGGCGGCGAACCGAGCGGAGCGAGAGCGCCGCCGAAAGATTGCGCAAACAGCCGCGCCGCCCACACCGAAAACTGCCGCGCCGCGCCGCCGCCCAAAAACGCCGCCGCGCACGCCCAAAACCGCCGCCGCGCCGCCGCCCAAAAACGCCGCCGCGCATAAAAAAACACCCTCTTTCGAGGGTGTTTTTTTCAGCTTATTCCAAGCTTTTCGGCAGGGTCGATGAACTTTCCGTCCTTCTTCATGGCAAAATGCAGGTGCGACGGGTCTGAAACCTCCGCAAGGTTGGAATCGCCCAAAGTTCCGATAACCGAACCCGCGGCGGCTTCGTCGCCCTCCTTGAGGGAAGGCTCGTTAAGACCGCAATATACGGTCAGAAATCCGCCGTCGTGCTCAAGCTCCACGGTCCAGCCCCAAAGCGGGTCGTTCTTCACCGTTTTCACCTTGCCGGCGGCGGCGGCTTTTATCTCCGCGCCGGCGGCTGCTTCAATGTCAATGCCGTCGTGGGTGCGCCACTCGTTAAGGGAATCGTACTTTACAAGCTCGCCGCCGCTGTGTCCGCGAATGACGTTCCCCTCAACGGGAAGAGAAAATTTCTGCTCCTTTTTAATGAAATTAAAGGTTTCTGCGGAGCTGCTTTGGCTGCTTGGAGCGGATTCCTCCACCGGTGTGCCGCGCTTGGGCGCGCCGGCGTCCTTTACGTCAAATGCGGAACCGGGGATATATTCTTCCCGGGCGGACTGCTCCACAGGCACGCTTTCGTTCCTTTCGGAAGCGGAGCTTATGCTTTTGTCAACGGTAATCCAAGCGGCCGCCGCCGCGCCCACAAGGCACAGGGCAAGCGCGGCGTAAAATCCGCGCCCCGCCATAAAGCGGGCAAAACCGCCGTTTGCGCTGTTGTTTTTCATTATATGACCACCTTTTCAAAAAAATCCGTTTGGCGATATTTTGCCCCGCGCCGAAAAAAATATGCAGTTTTAAATTTTCACGAAAAAACGCTTTTTTTTTACGAAGGCGCCGCAAAGCGGCGCAAAAACGCCGCCCTGCAATTTTCCGTATATCCTGCGCAAAAAAGCGCGCCGCCGCGTTTTTTTATGCTCATTCGGCGCATAATACAAACAAAGCTTTTATTTATGGGCGAAATATGATAAAATAAGTCGAAGCAAGGCTTTTCGCTTATATTTTGCCCGAAAGGAGCGTGCTCAAAAAAATGAAAAAAATTATTTGCGCGGCGGCTGTGCTCACGGTGCTCGCGGCGGTGCTCGTTTTTGTCGGGTGCAGAAAGAACGGCGGCGAACCGAGCGTGAGCGAGAGCGCCGCCGACGGAACGCTTTCCGGCGAGGGAAGCCTTTCACCGGTGGAAATCATACCAAGCGGGCAGGAGGAAAGCTCCGCCGGGGAGGAATCCGAACCGGAGCCGGAAAGCAACGCGGCGCTTGCGCCGTACACCCCCTCTAACGAAATTGCGGGGAAAGACGAGCTTTCCGAAGAATTCGCCTACCTTGCAGGGCTTGACACGGCCCAGGTGCCCTGGGGGCCGGGCAAAAACTTCGATTCCGACGGCAGGCCCACGGCCTGCACTCTTCTCCAGAAAAAATACGGCGGGTGCTCGGCGGATTTTGTGCGCGTGGGCGACGAATTTGACAAAAAAGTCTATCTTACCTTTGACGAAGGTTACGAAAACGGCTATACCGCCGCCATACTTGACGTTTTAAAGGAAAAGAACGTTCCCGCGGTGTTTTTTATCACCCTGCCCTATGCCAAAAGCGAACCGGAGCTTGTAAAGCGTATGATTGACGAGGGGCATGTTGTGGGCAACCACACCTCAAAGCACCCCAATATGACAACCGTTTCGCCGGAAGAGGGCTATGACAACGTGGCGGAGCTTCACAATTATATAAAGGAAAATTTCGGTTACGAAATGTACCTTTTCCGCTTTCCCGAAGGCGCCTTTTCCGAACAGAACCTTGCGCTTTTGCAAAAGCTCGGCTACCGCAGCGTCTTTTGGAGCTTCGCCTATAAGGACTGGGACCCGGAAAATCAGTACGAACCCGCCGCCGCCCTTGAAAAGGTGACGGGCTCTCTTCACAGCGGCGAGATTTTTCTTCTTCACGCGGTGTCAAAAACCAATGCCGAAATCCTCGGCGACGTCATAGACTGCGTCCGCGGCGAAGGCTACACCTTTGAAAGATACGAGCAGTAATTTCCGCAAAAAGCCTCCCCACGGGGAGGCTTTTTTGCGCCCTGCGTACCTTCCGGCGGCGCTCTCGCTCGCGCCCGGCTCGCCGCTTCGGTGCTTTTTGCGCCGCCCTCGTCCCAAAGCTGTTAAAAAAATAAAAAAAATCTCAGACCGGTACTTTATTTTTTCTTAAGTATGGTTTATAATATAGACTGTAATAGTGACTTTTATAATTTTGTTAATAATTTTGCAACTTTAATCTTAACGGAGGACAAAATGCAGGATTTTGAACTTAAAACCAAAATATTTTTCGGCGAAGGCTCCCTTGACCACCTGCTTCAGAAAAAAAGCAAAAACGCCATGATTATCGCCGACCCATTTACCGTGCAAAGCGGAATTATCAAACACATTACCGACCGCCTTGACAAGGACGGAATTCCCTATAAGATTTTTGACAATGTCGTGCCGGATCCGCCCATGGACAGAATCGTTCTGGGCGTAAAGGCCGCGCTGGAGCAAATGCCCGACTGTCTTATGGCGGTGGGCGGCGGCTCCGCCATCGACTTCACCAAAGCGGTGAAGAAATTCTCTCACGAAATCAACAACGACTTCAATCCCAAATTTATCGCCATTCCCACCACAAGCGGCACCGGAAGCGAGGTTACCCAGGTTGCCGTCGTTACCGATACCGAAAAGCAGATAAAGTACCCTCTTGAGGACCGCGACCTTATTCCGGACGAAGCCATTCTTGACGCGGTGCTTGTAAAAACCGTGCCGCGCACCATCACCGCAGACACCGGTATGGACATTATCACCCACGCCATAGAGGCGTTCACCAGCACCGGCAGAAACGACTTTTCCGACGCCCTTGCGGAGCGTGCCATCAAGCTTTGCTGCCGCTTTCTCTGCCGTTCCTATCTGAACCCCGACGATACCGAAGCCCGTCAGGAAATCCACATTGCTTCCTGTATGGCGGGCGTCGCCTTTAACGCGGCGGGCCTTGGCCTTGTTCACGGAATGTCCCACCAGCTGGGCGCGCATTTCCACATTCCCCACGGCCGCCTCAATTCCATTCTTCTGCCCCACGTAATCGCATATAACAGCAACATTCAGGATATGACCATTCCCCACGACGGCTTTCCGCCCTGCGCAAAGAAATACTGCGAAATTGCGGCGTCCCTCGGCATAATCAACTTCAACGAGGTTTCAACCGTCCGTTCGCTGATGAACTACCTTAAAATCCTTGCCAGAGAAATGGAAGAGCCCTGCTGCATCAAGGACATCAAGACCATTTCAAAAGAGGAATACTTCGGCGCGATTCCCGAAATGGCGGCCGCCGCCCTGCGCGACGCCACCACCCAAACCAACCCCCGCGTTCCCACCCAGGAGGAGGTCGAGGCCATTTACCGCGACATCTGGGACTTTGAGGTAGTGGATAAATACTGATATTCATAGTTGTGAAATCCACCGTATGCATCGGGCGTTCATCATAAAGCAGGTTCTTCTGCCGTGCGCGTCGCCCTTTTGTATAGTGTCTGAAACCGGCGGGCGTAAAGCCCACCGTTTCATATACCGGAAAGAATAAAAGTTCAGGGAGGCCCCATATGAAAAATCTGTCAGAAAAAAGAAAGTTTATCATCGACACAGATACCGCTTCCGACGATGCGGCGGCTATTATGATGGCTGCGCTGTCAGACGACATTGAGCTGCTGGGGGTTACCGCCGTCAGCGGCAACGTGGATGTTGAGCAGGCAGGTCTTAACGCCCTTCAGACGCTGGAGGTCTGCGGCAGAGCGGATGTGCCGGTATACCCCGGCGCAAAGCGCCCGCTTTTCCACGAACGCAAAGCCACCGTAAGCGTCCACGGAAAGGACGGCATGGGCGACAAGGGCATTATTCACCCCGTCGGAAAAATGCAGGACAGGCGCGCCGTGGATTTTATTCTTGATACGGTAAAGAAATATCCGGGCGAGGTTGAAATAGCGGTTCTCGGCCCGGCGACAAATATCGCGCTTGCGGTGCTTACCGACCGCGACGCCATGAAAAACGTAAAGCGCATATGGTCAATGGGCACGCCGGGCTTCGGGCCGGGCAACGCAACCCCCGTTTCCGAATTCAATGTTTTTATTGACGCGGAAGCCTATGCCCTTATGCTTGACAGCGGCTCGCCCATTACCATTGCAGGCTTTGATCTCTGCACGGGCAATATAGGGCTTGACAGATACGAGCTGTCCTATCTTGAAACGGGAAGCCCGGCGGCAAAATTCCTTACCCGGGCAACAAGCGTGCTGCTTCAGTTCAACATAGACACCCGTGGAGTACATATGGTGGATTTGCCCGACGCGGTAGCCATGGCGGCGGCGCTGTGGCCCGATTTTGTGAAAAAGAGCGTTCGCTGCCACTGCCATTGCTGCACTGAAAACAGCGAAGTATACGGTCAGGTCATCTTCTTCCAGGAGGGCAAAACCTATGAGTCCATGCCGGACGTGAAGGACGCGAACGCGGACGTTATCACCGCCGTTGACAGCGACATGTTTACCCAAAAATTCATGGATCTTGTACGGTAACCTTTCGGGAACGCGCAAAAATGCTTTTGCCGAAAGGCAAGGGGCGTAAACCCCTCTGAAGATTAAAAAACACATTTAACGTAATAAAAAAGCGCCGCGGAAGAGAGCTTCCGCGGCGCTTTTGTGCTTTTGTGGCGGCGCTCTCGCTCCGCTCGGTTCGCCGCTTTTGTGGCGGCGCTCTCGCTCGCACCCGGTTCGCCGCCCTCTGTTTCCGGCGGCGGCAAAGACTTTTTGTGTGACCTTTCGGTGCGGCGGTTTCCGGCGGCGGCAAAGACTTTTTGTGCGATCTTCGGGCGGCGCTCTCGCTCGCGCTCGGTTCGCGCCCGTGCTCAAAAAAACGCCCGCGCTCTTTTTTGAGCACGGGCGGCTTCTTCCGCATAATTTCGCGCGTTTTCGGTAAAAAACGCGTTATTCTCTTTTAAGCTTTTGGTAATGCCTGTGGCGGCGAAGCTTTCTGTATTTGCGAATGTTGTACGCGCGTATGCAAAGCACAAGCACCGCCAGCGCCAATATTACTCCTATGGGAACGGCAATGAATATCCACCAGCGGAACGTGCTTTTTTCCTTGGTAACGGAAGCGTCCGCCTCCACTATGTCGGATTCCCTTATAATGTGATATTCCGGCCGGACGGAAACGTCCTCCGTAGCCATTTTGCCGCTTGCCTTGTCAAATTTCACCGAAACCTCTATGCCGTCAACGGCGGAAATGTCGCAGTATTCCGGCACGTTTACCGTGCAGGTAACGTCCTTTTCGTCAAGGTCGTCGGTAAGCAAAAGCTCCACGGCCGCCATGGGGTAAACCGTCATTTTGCCGTAAAGAGCCTCGCCGTCGTAAAGGGTAACGTCGGTCTTTTTAAGGGCAATGGGAATTTCAACGCGGCGGAAGGCGCCGAAGCAGTAATCAAAAAGCGCAATGGAATCTTTATACTTTGCGTATTTGTTTGTGCTTTTAAGCACCACGCAGATAAGGCGCATTTTGCCGTTGTCGGCAACGGTGACGGCGGTGTGCTTTGCTTCTTCCGTCCAGCCAAGCTTGCCGCAGGTGGCATAATCATAACCATAGGCGGAATTGTTGGCGGAGCCAACAATCATCGAATGATGAGTGCCGAATTTGCGTTCGGTATTTTTGTTTGTGGCGGGAATAGTCCATTCCCAGGCGCTGAAATAGGTTTCAAAGCCTTCAACGGAAAGGGCATAGCGGGTAATAAGCGCCATATCTCTTGCGGTGGTATAGTGGTTGGCGTCCGGCATGCCCGTGGCGTTGGCAAAATGCGTGCCCTTACAGCCGATTTCCGCCGCCTTTTGGTTCATAAGCTTCACAAAGGCAAGCTGGCTTCCGGCGGCGGCGTCCGCAAGGCCCATGGCGCAGTCGTTGGCGGATTCCACCATTGCGCCGTAAAGAAGATCTTCTATTTTGCAGGTTTCCCCTTCGGTAAACGCAAGGTGAGTGCTGCCCTTGTCATAGCTTGCCGCCTCTGCGGAAAAGGTGTATTTGTTCTGTGGGTCAAGAATTTCAAGCGCCAAAGCGCAGGTAAGAATTTTTGTGATGCTTGCAGGCTCCATACGCCTGTCGGCGCTGCCGCCGACCAAAAGCTGGCCGCTGTCGGCGTCCATAACGCAATATGCTTCAGAGATTATTTCGCTTGGGTATTCCGCAGCCTTTGCGGAAATTTTAAGGGGCGCGGCGGCAAGCACCGCCGCCATTAAAACAGAAAAAATTCTTTTAAACTTCATTTTATTTCAACTTTCGTTATAAGCCCGCTTTAAAACAAAGCGGGCTGTTTTTTTATTTAAGGCATAAAAAGGCGGCCGCGCCTTTATAAACGGCGCCCTGCGGCGCAATTTTCGCTTTGCCCTTGCGCAAAAAACGGCGAAATGTCCCGCATATGCATACAGTATTTCATATTTTATCACATTTTCATACTCTTTGTAAAATCCTTTTGAGAATATTTTTCGCTTTTGCGGAAAAAATATCAGCAAAGCCGTTTTGCGGCAAAAAAAGGAGATGTAAATTATGAATTCCACCCTTGCGATAATTGACAAAATCGCGCTTTTGCTGGTGATAATCGGCGCCGTGAACTGGGGGCTTGTGGGCGTGTTCCGCTTTGACCTTGTGGCATGGCTCTTCGGCGGCGGAGCAAGCGTTTTAAGCCGCATTGTCTATATCCTTGTGGGCTTAAGCGGAATCTGGAGCTTTTCCCTTCTTTTTAAACCCGACCCCGCGCCCAGAGCCGAACTCGGATAAGAAAAAAGCCTCCCTGTGGGAGGCCTTTTTTGTTGCTTTTTTAAGTTTTCCCGGTTCGCCGCTTTGTGGCGGCGCTCTCGCTCGCGCTCGGTTCGCCGCTTCGGGGCGGCGCTCTCGCTCACGCTCGGTTCGCCGCTTCGGTGCGGCGCTCTCGCTCCGCTCGGTTCGCCGCTTCGGTGCGGCGCTCTCGCTCACGCTCGGCTCGCCGCTCGGTTCGCCGCTTTGTGGCGGCGCTCCCGCTCGCGCTCGGTTCGCCGCTTTGTGGCGGCGCTCCCGCTCACGCCCGGTTCGCCGCTTTGTGGCGGCGCTCCCGCTCGCGCCCGGCTCGCCGCTTCGGTGCGGCGGCGCTCTCGCTCGCGCCCGGCTCGCCGCTTCGGTGCGGCGCTCTCGCTCGCGCTCGGTTCGCCGCTTTGTGCGGCGCTCTCGCTCCGCTCGGTTCGCCGCTTTGTGGCGGCGCTCTCGCTCGCGCTCGGCTCGCCGATTCGTGGCGGCGCTCTCGCTCACGCTCGGTTCGCCGCCCGTTCTGCCCGTGCTCAAAGCCGTGCTCAAAAAAATGCCCGCGCTCTTTTTTTGAGCACGGGCAGTCGCCTTAAATATCCATAACGGCAAGCACGTTCCCTTCGGAATCCGGCTTGCCCGCCTTCATTCCTACGCCGGCAAAAAGCGCCGCGGCGGCCTTGTTGTCGGCGGTATAGACGGCGCAAAGCTTTTTGGCAGGGCCCATGGGCTGTTCCTTTGCCATTTCAATAATCTTTTCCATTGCCGCCCTGCCATAGCCAAGCTTTTGGCAGTTGGCGTCCGTCATAATGCGCCACACGCAGTAATACGGCTCGGGAAGCTCCTCGTCGCCCTCCTCGGAATAGCTGAGCATAACAAACCCCACCAAAACGTTCTGCTCCGCGTCATAAACGCCATAGGGCATGGGCACAAGGTCGCCGGAGGTAAGCGCAATGTACGCTTCCGCAAGCGAACAGACATTTTCGGGAATAAAATCCTGCTGTTGGTCTTTGACGTCAAGGTCAATGCAGTCAAAAAAATTTTCTTCGGTAACGGGTCTTAATTCAACCATAAAAACACCTCATTCCAAAACATAAACGTCCACATATCGAAGCCCGTTAAGCACGCATTCGTAATATGTGTCGTAATAAAGATCCACAAAGTTCTTGCCCGAAAGCATTGCGCCGCCCGTGTCTGCGGCAAGGGCATAGCCGTATACAAAGCCGGTGTTGCCGTGGGCAACAATCCAAAGCTTTGTGCCATAGGGGATTATTTTCGGGTCAACGGCAACATAGCCAACCTGGGCAAGGCGTCCGCTTGCGGTGCCGGCGCCCGGTGGCGCATAATAGCCCGTGGCGCGGACGTTTTCAAAAACCGCGGAATATGAAGAGGGCACTCCGTTTGTAATGCTGTAACCGTAATCCAGCGGAGAAACCGCGCTTCCGTCCCCCACAACATATATATCGTCGGTGGGCTTTTTTATAACGTCCTCCGAAACAAGGGTCATGTCCTCCATAACGCCGTCAACGATTTTCTGCTCATAGGTTTTAAGAAGAGTGCCGTTTTTGCCATAGGAAAGCAAAACCGTCTTTCCTCCCGAAACAAGCGAAGTACCGCGATAGGTCTTTCCCCGGGGGATGGTTTCCTCCTCCGTCGTGATGATATAATCCACGCGGGTTATTTTGATAACGTCGTCCGGCTCGACCGTTTTTTCGGCAGAGGTGCTGATATAGTCCGTGCCGCGCACCTCCAGCCCGGAAGCGTAAAGCGCGTCGGCGACGGTGTCGCCTTCCGCCGCAAGAACGTGATAGCGAAGCCTGTCCGCTTCAATTTCAATGTCAAAGGCGCTGCGTATGTTTATTTCGGCGGAGGTTTCGCCGTAATTGCCGAAAAAGCCGCAATGCTCAAAGCCAAGGCAGGTTACGACGTCGTCGCGCCCGGGGGTTATTCCAAGGCTTTCAAGAATGTAGGAAGGGTCGCACAGTGCGGTGTGAACGGTTTGAACCTCGCCGTTAAAATCAACCTTAACTGTCTTTATTCTTGAAGGAACCCAGCAAAGAATAAACGCTGCCGCCGCGGAAAAAACGGCAACGGCAAAACCTCTGCTTTTCAGCACGGATACCGCGTATATTGCACCGGCAAAAAGTTTTCGCATACAGCCCCTCCTTTGCAATAACATATATTATATGCAAAATGGAACGGTTTGTCAAATTTTAACCCAAAAACATCCGCCAAAGTGGGGAACTGCCGCGGCGAAAGCGGCGGTTTTTAAAAAAATTACTCTTGCAAAAAGCCTTCGCCGCGGCTAATATATATAATAGAAAAAATCCCGCTTTAAAAGGAACGAAAAATGAAAGAAGTAACTGTTTTTACCGACGGCGCCTGCTCCGGCAACCCGGGACCGGGCGGCTGGGGAGCCATTCTGCGCTTCGGCGCGTACGAAAAAGAGCTTTCCGGCGGAGAGGCAAGCACCACAAACAACCGCATGGAGCTTTCCGCCGTAATTGCCGGGCTTTCCGCCCTTAAAGAACCCTGCCGCGTCACCGTGGTAACGGATTCAAAATATGTTTACGACGGCATGACAAAGGGCTGGGCAGAGGGCTGGCGAAGGCGCGGCTGGCGCCGCGCGGACGGTTCCCCCGCGCTTAATTCCGACCTTTGGGAACGCCTGCTTGACCTTGCCGCAAAGCACGACGTAAGCTTCTGTTGGGTAAAGGGGCACTCCGGTCACCCGGAAAACGAACGCTGCGACAGGCTTGCCGTGGCGCAGTACGAAAAGTATAAATAAACAAAAATATTACAGCAAGGAGAGGGAATATGGCTCAATATAAGTACCGCCCCTGGATGCGCCCGCTGGAATTTGACCGCCCCACCTGGGAAATGCTAAAACCGAAATCCGAAAATATTTACACCGCAAGCCGCAAGGATTTTCGCTGGAGATACAATCCGGTTTATGACGAAAAAACTGATGAAGGCAAGCTTACCGTTTCGGTGTACACCACCCTTTGCTATGAATGTGCAAACGATGTGCAGGAAAAAGATTTCCCCTATTCCAAAGAGGGCCTTTGTCAGGCGAACGAGTGGATTTCGGCAAAGTTTCAGGAATTTATCGAGGCAAACCCCACAAGATATAAATAAAAAAAACAAAGCGCTTTGCAAAAACGCCGCAGACCGGGGCTTCTTTTGAGGGAAGAAGCCCCGTTTTTTTTGCGCAAAACGGGGAATAGGCGCGCGGTGCAGCCCCGGTTTGCACACCTGTGTTTCCACGGCGGAAAAATGCGTTTTTTTTCGTTTTTTTAAAAAAGCGTATTCCACTCGCAAACACAATGTGCTATACTTGTGTTCGGATTAACCTCAAAAGGATTTTGTAACGGAGGAATTTCAAAAATGTACAGTTTTAAGAACGATTACTCCGAAGGGGCGCACCCCGATATATTAAAAGCGCTCTGCGCCTGCTCTGGAGAGCAGAACGCCGCCTACGGCAAAGACAAACACTCCGCCGCCGCCGCGGATATGATACGCGGTCTTTGCCAAAGCCCAAAATCCGGCGTCGCCTTTATCGGCGGCGGCACTCCCACCAACGTGCTGGCGCTTTCGGCGCTGCTTCGCAACCCGTATGAAGCGGTGGTCTGCGCGGATTCCGGTCATATCAACGTGCACGAAACCGGCGCAATAGAATATTCCGGTCACAAGGTGATTGAGGCGCCCGTCTCTCCGGAGGGAAAGCTTTCCCCCGAGGATGTCGCCGGCGTGCTGCGCCGCCATGAAACCGAGCATATGGTTGTGCCAAAGCTTGTTTATATTTCCCAGACAACCGAAACCGGCACCCTTTATTCCAAGGCGGAGCTTTCCGCTCTTTCCGCCTTTTGCCGCGAAAACGGTCTTTACCTTTATGTTGACGGCGCGCGACTCGGCTCTGCCCTTATGGCGGAGGAAAACGACGTTACCCTTGCCGACCTTGCGGCGCTTACCGACGCTTTCTGCATAGGCGGCACAAAAAACGGTCTGCTTATGGGCGAAGCTCTTGTAATGCAAAACGCCGAAATGCAGGACCATCTTCGCTGGCTTATCAAGCAAAAGGGCTTTATGCTTGCAAAGGGCTTTGTGGTGGGAATTCAGTTTGAAGAAGCGCTTCGCGACGGGCTTTATTTTGATATGGCAAGGCACGCCAACGCCGCCGCCGCAAAAATTGCGGAGGCGGTCGCCCAAAGCGGCTTTGAGTTCTATTCAAAGCCCCAAAGCAACCAGCTTTTTGTCATTCTTCCTCCCGAGATTGCCGCCGAGGCCCACGAAAAATATTGCTGCAATATTGACCGCACCCTCCCCGACGGAAGAACGGTAATCCGCATAGTTACAAGCTGGGCCACCACCGACGAGGCTGTCGAAGATTTTTCCGCCTGGATGATAAAACAGTTGTGTTTTGGTTTGGTTAAGAGTATAATAGAAGCGTAACCAAATTTAAAGGAGGAATAAATCTATGGCATTTTGTACCAGATGCGGCTCCAACATTCCCGACGGAGAAAATTTCTGCCCCAACTGCGGCGCGCCCGTAACCCCCGCAGGAGCACCCTATCAGCAAGCTTACGTCAACCCAAGCGACCACACCGCGGAATTTGCCCCCGAAGATATTGCGCGCAACAAAAATCTTGCGGCGCTTAGCTATCTGTGCATTCTTTTCGGCGTAATCGGCCTTATTTCGGAGCCTGATTCCAAATTCATTCGCTATCATCTCAATCAGGTAATGGTTCTTTATGTGTTCGCACTTCTTTGCACCGTTGTGTTAATTGTTCCGATTCTCGGCTGGATTGTCGGCGGCATAGGCACTATTATGACCGTTGTGTTCATAATTATGGGCATTGTCCGCGCAGGCAAAGGCCTTGCCGTTGAGCTTCCGCTTATCGGCAAATACATAGTCCTTCATTGGAACTGATAAATCAAAAGGAATAAGAAAAAAGGCTTTCCCTTTTCGGGAAAGCCTTTTTTATGCGTTTCAGTAAAGAACCTTGCTCAAAAAATCCTTTGTCCTCGGGTTTTGCGGATGAGCGAAAATTTCATCGGGGGTGCCCTCCTCGGCGACGACGCCGCCGTCAAAAAATACCACCCTGTCGCTGATTTCCCGGGCAAAGCCCATTTCGTGCGTAACGATAACGGAAGTCATGCCGCTTTTCACAAGCTCCTTTATAACGTCAAGCACCTCGCCCACCATCTCCGGGTCAAGGGCGGAGGTCGGCTCGTCAAAAAGCATTACGTCCGGCTCCATGGCAAGGGCGCGCACTATGGCAAGGCGCTGCTTTTGCCCGCCGGAAAGGCTTGCGCTTTTCTCGTTCGCCTTGCCGGCAAGACCTACGCGGTTAAGAAGCTCCATTGCCCGTTCTTCCGCTTCCGCCTTTGAAAGCTTTTTCACAAGGGTGGGGGCAAGGGTCACGTTCTGAAGAACCGTAAGGTGCGGAAAAACGTTGAAATGCTGAAAAACCATGCCCATTTTCTGCCGGTGAAGGTCAATGTCCACCTTGTTTGCGGTAATGTCGACTCCCTCGAAAAAAATCTGGCCGGAATCCGGCTTTTCAAGCAGGTTCAGGCAGCGAAGAAAGGTGCTTTTTCCGCCGCCGGAAGGCCCGATTATTGAAACGACCTCGCCCTCGTCCACGTGCTCGTTTATGCCCTTAAGCACCTCAAGGTCGCCGAAGCTTTTATAAAGGTCAACTGTCTTAATCATTTGCGGTTCATCCTCCTTTCAAATACGCTGATAAGCTTGCTAAGGCCAAAGCCCAGTATAAAGTATATCGCCGCCACGATAAGCAGCGCCTCAAGCGCCCAATAGGTGGTGCCCTTTACCTTTAGGTACGAGGTCATAAGGTCGCCCACAAAGAAGGTAGAGGCCATAGAGGTTTCCTTGATTACGGAAACAAACTCGTTGCCGAGTGCGGGCAGAATGTTCTTCACCGCCTGGGGCATAACCACGTGAAGCATGGTCTGGCGCGCGCTCATGCCGAGGGAGCGCGCCGCCTCCGTCTGACCGGCGTCCACCGCCTGAATTCCCGAACGCACAATTTCTGAAACATAGGCCGCGCTGTTGAAGGCAAAGGCCATTGCCACCGCCTGAAAGGTGGAAAGGCTGACTATTGTGCCGATGGCCTTCGGCACAATAAGAACAAAAAGATATATCTGCACCAAAAGAGGGGTGTCGCGCACCACCTCGGTATAGGCGGAGCAGATAAAGCGAAGAATGCGGCTGTTCGACAGCCGCCCAAAGGCGATAAGACTGCCGAAAACCGCGCCGAAAAGCACCGCTATGGCCGAAAGGATAAGGGTATAGCGAAGTCCCTCAAGCAAAAACACGTCCCAATAGTCGCGCAAAAGAACAATTATGTGCTCAAAACTAAACATGGCTTCCTCCGATTATGTAATAAGGCTTTTGCGTTTAAAAAAACGCCGCGCGGGCAGCCCTCCGGCCAAAAGCCCGCGCTTTTGACAAAACACCCCTTTGGGCGCAGTTCAAGCCTTCCCCGCAGGGGGAGGGCTTGAACCTTGGCAGAATAATTCTTTTCAATCAGCCTTCGCCGGAATCCGAAGCGACGTTGCCGTCGTCGTCATAGCTTACTTCCTGAGCGGTTTCCACGCCGGAAAGCTCCAAAGCGTCGGCATACCATTTTTCGTAAAGACCCTCGTTATAAGCCTTGGCAAGAATCTCGTTTACCTTGGCGGTAAGCTCGTCCGCGCCCTTTGGCATAAGAACGACGTTGCCCACGCTTTTGGGGTCGACCTCAAAATTAAAGCCGGAAAGCGCCGTGGTTTCTTCGTTGTTGGAAATAAAGACCTTTGCCTGACCGACGGCAACGGCTATGCCGTCAAAGTCGCCGTTCTGAAGCTGCAGGAAGGCGGTGGTAAGGTCGCCGACTTCAACTATTTCGCAGTCCGCGGGAAGCTGTTCCTTGCAAAGGTCAAGCTGAAGCGAAGCGGTCTGGGCGGCAATTTTCTTGCCGCTGAAATCCGCGGCGGAAGTGAATTTGCCTTCGTTTGCCTTGGTGGTAACAATGGTCTGTTCGGTCTCGTTGTCGCCGGCATAGTAATAATCGGACATATTGTAGTTTTCGGCACGCTTTGCGGTCCAGCTAAAGCCCGAAATACTCATGTCGACGGAACCGACCTCCACGGCAACCTGGCAGGCGTCAAAGCTCATGGGAACAATCTCAAGCTCCTTGCCAAGCCCCTCGGCTATGTACTTTGCAAGGGTGATGTCGAAGCCAACATAGGACTCCTGACCCTTTTTGCTGGAATCCACAAACTCCATGGGTGCGAAATCCGGAGAGGTTGCGACTTTAAGTGTTTCTTTTTTGGAGCTGTTGCATCCCGCAAAGGAAAGTACCATTGCGAGAACCAATGCTGCGGAAATAAAATAAGTTTTTTCATTTTTATATACCTCACTGTTTTTTAGCTGATGAACGTATTATACACGCATAATTATTCATTGTCAATAGATTTTTGCGAATATTTATACATTTTTATAATTTGAGTGTTTTGACCAAATTACCGCCGATGTTTTTGTATATAATGCATAATTTTTGGCGGTTTTTACGGGTGCGGCGGCATAAAAGCCGCCGCTGCGGCAATTTTTGCGCAGCAAAAATAATGTATATTTAAACATAAATATGCGCCGGTACGGAGCGGGGCGTTTTGCGGCGGCGCTCCCGCTCGCGCTCGGCTTTCCGCTTCGGTGCGGCGCTCCCGCTCGCGCTCGGCTTTCCGCTTCGGTGCGGCGCTCCCGCTCGCGCTCGGTTCGCCGCTTCGGTGCGGCGCTCCCGCTCGCGCTCGGTTCGCCGCGTTGCGGCGCTCCCGTTCGCGCCCGGTTCGCCGCTTGGGGCGGCGGTTTCCGGCGGCGGAAAAGGCTCTTTGTGCGACCTTCGTTGCGGCGCTCTCGCTCCGCTCGGTTCGCCGCGTTGCGGCGCTCTCGCTCCGCTCGGTTCGCCGCGTTGCGGCGCTCTCGCTCCGCTCGGTTCGCCGGGCGCTCTCGCTCGCGCACGGGCGGATTTTACCTCATAAACATATATTTAAACATAATTATAAACCAAAGCCGCAGGCACAGAGAAGTTCCGGCTTTCCGCACAGCAAAAAAATACGCCCCCTTTGGAGGCGTATTTCCGTTATCCGATATTTATTTTTGCTTTGCATATTCCGCAATCGCCCTGTATTTTTCCAAAAGCTCCGGCAGGCGCATGCGCGCGTTGGCAGGGCTTGTGGAGGGAAGCTCAATGCACGGCATGCAGCCGCAGGGCTCGCAAAACCGCCTGTAAAGCCGCGCAGCGGTTTTTCCCGCGGCAAAAACCGCGTGTATCTTGCTGTTTTTCAAAAGCAGGGCAATATCGTTCGGCACAGGGTTTTTTATGGCCGCGTCGGAAGCGCCCTCTATGTCGCACTGCGCAAGAACGTCCCAAAGGGCGATTCCGTGGCGCAGGGCAAAGGCGCGCCGCTCATCTGTGCCCTGCGGCACAGCTTCGTGAAAAACTTCCGCGAGCACGGGCCAGAACCTGTTTTGCGGATGAGCATAATAAAAGCCCGCCTCGCGGCTTTTCGGCGAAGGCATTGTGCCAAGAATGAGCACCGTGCTGTGCTCATCAATAACGGGAGGAATCTTTCCGTGCTCAACGTGAACAAGAACGCTCATTTTTGAGCACCGCGCTGTTTTTTCCGCATAACAAAGCGGCTTATAAGCACCGCCGCGGCGGAAATAATCTGTAAAGCCGCCGCCGCCGTCAAAAGAAAATCCAAAAGATAGACGTCCGGCGAAAGCACCCAAAGCTTCACTCCGCGAACTGCGGCGGCAACGGCGCCGCACCCCAAAACAAGCCACATTCCGGCGGGGTGTTCCTTAAAAACAAGCACCGCGGCGGCGCCGTTTGGCACGGCGCAAAAAAGTAAAAGCACCGCCGCCGCAAAAATATAGTTTTTAAAAAGCAATTCCCCAAGGGGCAGCCTTTCAAAGGCGGGCAGCAGCTTCTCAAGTCCCAAAAGCGCGCCGTCGGGGCGTATGAAAAGCGCCAGCGCGGAATTAAGCGATGAAAGCCCCGCGAATGCCGACAGGGTAAGAAACCAGATTTTTGTTCCGTTTATGTTTTTAAGTGATTTCATTTTTGCTCCTTTCACCGCACGCAAAACGCGGCGCGTTTTGTTTTTTTTCATTGGGCGGCGCTCCCGCTCGCGCTCGGTTCGCCGCTTCGTTGCGGCGCTCTCGCTCGCGCTCGGTTCGCCGCGTTGCGGTTGCGGCGCTTCGTTGCGGCGCTCTCGCTCACGCTCGGTTCGCCGCTTTGTGGCGGCGCTTCGTTGCGGCGCTCTCGCTCACGCTCGGCTTTCCGCCGTGCTCTGTGCGCTTTGCACCGCCGTAAAAAAGGCGTTTTTAATTACACTCGAAGCTCGTCCGAAAGAACAAGACCCGGGTTCTGCTTTTCAATATAGTTAAGCGCCCAGATTCCGCTGAAAACAATGACAAAATTGCCGCGGTAATCCTCAAGAACCTTGCAGCCGTTGGCAAGGTCAAGCTTAAGCGGGTCGCCGGGGCACTCGATGATAAAGCGCAGATGCTCATAGGGAAGACCGGTCATAACAAGCTCCACGCCGTATTCGTTCAGCATGCGATAGCGGAAAACGTCGAACTGAAGCGTGCCCACAACGCCGATGATGGCTTCCTCCATGCCAAGGGCGGGGTTCTTGAATATCTGAATGGCGCCCTCACGGGCAATCTGCTCAATTCCCTTGATAAACTGCTTGCGCTTCATGGTGTCCTTGGGGCGGGCGGTCATAAAGTGCTCCGGCTCAAAGGTGGGAATGCCGGAAAAACGGAATTTTTTCCCCGGCACGGTTATGGTGTCGCCAATGGAAAAAATGCCCGGGTCAAAAACGCCGATTATGTCGCCGGCGTATGCCTCCTCGATGATTTCGCGCTCCGCCGCCATAATGTGCTGGGGTTGAGAAAGGCGCATTTTCTTGTTGCCCTGAACGTGGTAAACCTCGGCGTCGCGCTCAAATTTGCCGGAACAGACGCGCATAAAGGCAAGCCTGTCGCGGTGCGCCTTGTTCATATTCGCCTGAATTTTGAATACGAAGGCGGAAAAATCGTCAGAAAAGGGGTCGATTTTTCCGCAGTCCGAAACGCGCGGAGTGGGGGGCGTAGTCATGCGAAGAAATTCGTTAAGAAACGGCTCCACGCCGAAATTGGTCAGTGCGGAACCAAAGAAAACCGGGCTTAAAGTGCCGGCGCGCACCGCATCAAGGTCAAGCTCGCGCCCCGCCCCAAGAAGCTCCACGTCGTCCCTAAGCTGTTCCCACCGCGCCTTGCCTATGTGCTCCGCCACCGCCGGGTCGGAAAGCTCCACCTCTTCGGAAAGCGCCTTGCGCCCTCTTCCCTCGCCGGTAAAGAAAAGAATTCTGCGCTTTTCGCGGTCATAAACTCCCTGAAATTCCTTGCCGGAGCCTATGGGCCAGTTCACGGCGCAGGTGTCAATGCCAAGCTCGCGTTCCACCTCTTCGCAAAGGTCAAAGGGGTCTTTGGAATCTCTGTCCATTTTATTTATAAAGGTAAAAATCGGAATATGCCGCATGGCGCAGACCTTAAAAAGCTTGCGGGTCTGCGCTTCCACGCCCTTGCTTCCGTCAATGACCATAACCGCGGAATCCGCCGCCATAAGGGTGCGGTAGGTGTCCTCGGAAAAATCCTGGTGGCCGGGCGTGTCAAGAATGTTTACGCAAAAGCCGTCATATACAAACTGCATGACAGAGGAGGTAACGGAAATTCCGCGCTGCTTTTCAATCTCCATCCAGTCGGAGGTAGCCGCCTTGGCTTTCTTGCCCTTTACCTCTCCCGCCTGGGCGATGGCTCCGCCGTAAAGCAGAAATTTTTCCGTAAGGGTGGTTTTGCCCGCGTCCGGGTGAGAAATAATGGCAAAGGTTCTTCTTCGGGATATTTCTTCTTTAAGAGTTGACATATGGAAAATGCTCCTTTTGAGTATTCAAAAAGTGAATCCGCGTTTTTGCTTTTGTTAAGGCAAAGCTTTCGCTTTGCCGCGCGCGCATGCTAACGCTTTATTTTACCACACGGCGGCGCTGTTTACAAGCGCGCGGCATAAAAATAGGGCAAATCCTTTTATTTTGCGAAGAAAAAAAGCAGATTTTGTTTTGCGCCTTTGAAAAAAAGAATGAATATTATTCAAACAGCGGCGCAAAATGCATAAAAAAAATTATGGGAACATTATTGAAATATTATTCCTGCTGTGTTATATTAAAAAAGAGATTTATCGGCTTTCTTTATTATATTACATAAAATAAATGCAATGTGGCTGTGTAAAAAAAGGCCGAAAAAATCAGGTATAAATAATATATAGGAGGAAAAATTATGACCAAAAAACTGTTAAGCGTTCTTCTTGCCGTGCTTATGGTTCTTACTTTCGTCACCCCGGCAATGGCAGCGACCAAACCTACAAAGCTTAAAAGCTCCGATGTTGACAAAATGCAGATTCGTGCATATGCAAGCGGCACAGAAACTTTCCATCCGGGCAGTGAAATGTATTCCTGCAGCCCTACAATCAAAGCCAAAGGCGTTGATTATACTATAGGCGAAGTTGAAGGAAACGAAGAAAATGGCTACACCACAACCGTAACCTTCCACTTCAAATCCGGGGATAAATTTGAAGCAGCTGCAAGAAATGTTTTCAGCACAGACAAACATTTTCTTGCCATAAGAGAATGGGCAGATCATTGGGTCGGTGACTGGACATATGACTTTACCGAAGAGCGCCCTGCCGACCAGGTTCTTACCCTTTATTGGGTGGTTAGTGTTAGCCCGCTTACCGGAAAAACCAGCGGTTCATGGAAAATAAAATCAACTCTTCCGGGTTCGGAATATGCAGGCAATATTACCTCTGCGGTAGCAAACCTCATTAAAGTAAATCTTAAACTTGAGCGTACTGTTGTCTATACAGACGGCGTTGACGGCGAAGACATCTTTCCCGACCAGACTTATACTGTTCGCAACGGCGAAGCCACTCCAAAGTTCAACGGCACGCCCACCCGCGAGGGATATAACTTCCTCGGCTGGGAACCCAGAGTAGCTGAAAAAGTATACGAAAATGTTACCTATACTGCCCAGTGGGAAGTAAAAGACGTCACCGTAAAATATGTTGACGGCGTTTCCGGCGAAGCCTTTGAAGCCGAAGAATATACCGTAAAAGCCGGCGAAGCCACCCCTGCATTCCAGGGCGACCTTACCAAATATCCCGGCTGGAAGTTCAAAGCATGGACTCCCGATCTTGCTGACACCGTAACCGAAGACGTCACCTATACCGCCACCTGGGAGCCAAAGGGTGCAAACACCATTATCTATTGGGGCAACGGCGGCACACGCTCTAAATACTCCGTAGGCGATACCTTCTGGAGCGAGTATACCAGCGCTGCCGAAATTAAGGTAAGAGGAAACGGCTTCCTCAGCTTTGCTCTTGATGAGTATGCCTTCAACGGCTGGAACACCAAAGCGGACGGCACCGGCGACAGCTATAAATCCGGCGATATGTATAAATTTACCGCCGCACACGACCTCGACAAGGCCAACCTCTATGCCCAGTGGGTGCATGTCGCCTGCGACAAGCACCTTGAGGACATTAAGGTCATCACCGAGCCGACCTGCACCGAAGACGGACTCAAGCTTTGCCGCTGCACCGTCTGCGGAAAAGAAATGGAAGTTGAAATCCCCGCCCTCGGCCACGACCACAGAGGCAACTGGACCTGGAACCGTGAAGAGCACTGGAAAAAGTGCCTCCGCTGCGACGCAATAATCGACTGCGAAGAGCACACCTACGGCGACTGGAAGCCTGTTGTTGACGAAAAGGGCAAAGACACCGACCGCGAAGAGCGCAGCTGCACCGTCTGCGGCTTCACTCAGTATTCCCAGACCCTCCACATCGGCGGCAACACCGTTACCAAGCCCACCGATGAACAGAATCCCAACACCGGCGCACAGGTTCCTTCCCTGCTGCCTGCACTTGCAGTGCTTGCCGGCGCAGCAATCCTTCTCGGCAAAAGAAAATAATCGCCCAAAGCGATGAAAAAAAGCCTCCCGTATCGGGAGGCTTTTTTTTATGGCGTTTTGCTGCGCCCGGCGCCCCGTGCCAAGGGGCAGACCACCCCTTTCGGCGCGGCGGACGCCCGGTGCGGCTGCGCTTTTGAAAAAAAGCGCTTATTGCCCCAAAAAGGGCTTTGTAATGCGCTTTACCCTCGTTATTTTTTCAATTTAAACTGCAAAAGCGCCAAAAAATAAACAAATTTTTGCAAAAAAAATATTGCAATCTTTGGAAGCATGTGGTATAGTTTAAACGGATATAAGCCGGATTTTATAATCCTGTTTGGCAATTATAAAATTCCAATAAAATCCAAATAATTACGGGAGGAAATAACATCATGAAAAAACTTTTAAGCATGCTTCTTGCCATAGTTATGGTGTTTGGTTTTGCAACGCCCGCTATGGCGGAACAGACCGAAGAACCTGTGGACTACGCTCCGGCAGGCAGCGTACAGCCATTAGGAAGCCCATCCGGTATTTTGATTTATGTCACCGCACCTGAATGCGACTGCGGCACCGACTGCGGCGCCGAAGTTCGTGTTACCGGCGGCATTAAAAGCATTGGTTTGGGCGGGGTGGAGCCCTATAATGAAGTCCTTACCAAAGGCAGCAAACCCCTGCAGGTATACTTTAACTCCTCAAATCCCGTTACTGTTGAAGCCGTTTGCGGCAGCTGCCAATACGACTTCACCGAATGGGAGATTGTGGAATACCGCCCTTTCGGCGATAAAGTAACAACCGCTTCCGAAAGCAAGCTGGTTATTGATGAAAAGAGCTTTCTTGTGCCGACCTATTACACGGCAAAATTCCAAACAGAAAAGACCTATACCGTAAAATATGTTGACGGCGTTGACGGCGAAGAAGTCTTTGCCGACCAAAGCTACACCGTCAAATATAACGAAGCCACTCCGGCATTCAGCGGCACGCCCACCCGCGAGGGATATAACTTCCTCGGCTGGGAACCCAGAGTTGCCGAAAAGGTTACGGCAGACGCCACCTATACCGCCCAGTGGGAAGCAAAAGAGTTCACCGTAAAATATGTTGACGGCGTTGACGGCGAAGAAGTCTTTACCGACCAAAGCTACACCGTCAAATATAACGAAGCCACTCCGGCATTCAGCGGCACGCCCACCCGCACGGGATATAACTTCCTCGGCTGGGAACCCAGAGTTGCCGAAAAGGTTACGGCAGACGCCACCTATGCCGCCCAGTGGGAAGCAAAAGAGTTCACCGTAACCTATAAGGATCCTTACAATTCCTTTAAAGAACAGGTCTATACCGTAAAATACGGCGACAAGGTGCCTGCTTTCCAGGGAACTCCGGAACGCGAGGGTTATGTTTTCTCCACATGGAACAACAAATATAAGGAAGTAACGGGCCCCACTTCAGAAACCGTTACAGAGAACCGTACCTTCAGTGCCCGCTGGACTGCGCTTCCAAACGATCTTGACGCGGCCACCGCAAAAAGCAAGGTTCAGCTTCGCGTAACTGACGTTCTTCGTCCAAACGGCGGCTTTGACCTTCGCACCGTAAAGCTTATCGACGGCACCTATACCATAGGTGAAAGCAAATGGAGCGCCGAAAAACAGGCCGTTCTTTCCACCGTTGTTATAAACAAGGCCGATTTTGAAAAATACGGCAAACCCCTGGCGGATCTCGGATATATCTATCATTTTAACTCCCTCGGAACCTATACCGATACCGACAGCAACGGAAACCTTGTAATTCATCTTAAGAATAAGATGAGTTATAAAGGAACCGCAAACTTATCCAACCTTCAGGCAACCTTCGGCGGCTGGCTTCTTGATACCGATTATTACCCCGGTTCTGCAAGGGCACAGCTTCTTTTCGACCGCTACTATAAGGTAACTTATACCGACGGCGTTTCCGGCGAAGAAGTATTTGCCGACCAGGTGAAGGAAGTAAAGGAAAACGACCCGACTCCGGCATTCATCGGCACGCCCGCCCGCACGGACTATGCTTTCCTCGGCTGGGAACCCAGAGTTGCCGAAAAGGTTACGGCAGACGCCACCTATGCCGCCCAGTGGAAGCTAATCGCATTTAATGTAAGCTTCAACAGCAACGGCGGCAACACCCTTGACCCCATCAAGGTAACTCTTAACAAGCCCTATGGCACTCTTCCCTCCGCAGGAAGCATTAACGGGCTTCAGAACCTTGGCTGGTACCTTGTGGACGAACAGGGCAACGTCACCGATACTGCCGTTACCGCAAAAACAGTAGTCACCCTTGAAAGAGACCACACTCTCTTCCAAAAGAGAGAAATAAAGACCCCCACCGTCAAGATAAGCTTAAGCCGCCCGGTTTATAACTATCTTGACAAGCCGGTTTCCCTCAACGCAAGCCTTACCGAGTACCCTGCTCTTAAATATAGCTATCAGTGGTACAAAGACGGCGTTGCTCTTGCCAACAACGACCTTTACGACGGCGTAAACACAAAGTCCCTTACCTTAAAGCACGACTATGTTTCCGCTTCCGGCGTATATAAGCTTGTTGTCACCGTAACTCTTGCCGACGGTTCCGACATAGTTGTTACCAATTCTCCCGTAACTGCCGAAGCAAGCTATACCCTCAACATCCGCCGCACCAGCAATATGCTTTATTACGATGCAAACGGCGGCGAGGGCGGCCCCTCCAACAACTCCGACTATTACGACAAGGCAAACGACCGCTATGTTGCAAAGGTTCAGTCCTCTCAGCCCACCCGCAGCGAGTGGGAGTTCATCGGCTGGAACACCAAGGCCGACGGCACCGGCGACAGCTATAAAGCCGGCGATTTCTATGTGTTCGACAGACAGCTTTCCGAAAACGGCGGACTTAAAGTATGGCTTTATGCCCAGTGGGATCACCTTACCTGCGCCGAGAACCTCGAGGACGTAAAGGTCATCACCGAGCCGACCTGCACCGAAAAGGGACTCAAACTTTGCCGCTGCACCGTCTGCGGCGACGAATATGAGGTAGAAATCCCTGCCCTCGGCCATGACCACGGCGGCCGCTGGACATGGAACCGCGAAGAGCACTGGAAAAAGTGCCTCCGCTGCGGCGCAATAATCGACTGCGAAGAGCACACCTACGGCGACTGGAAGCCCGTTGTTGACGAAAAGGGCAAAGATACCGACCGCGAAGAGCGCAGCTGCACCGTATGCGGCTTTACTCAGTACGCCCAGACTATTCACATCGGCGGCAGCACCGTTACCAAGCCCACCGATGAACAGAACCCCAACACCGGCGCACAGGTTCCTTCCCTGCTGCCTGCACTTGCAGTGCTTGCCGGCGCAGCGGTTGTTCTCCGCAAAAGAAAATAATCGCCCAAAGCGATGAAAAAAGCCTCCCGTATCGGGAGGCTTTTTTTACGGCGTTTTGCTGCGCCCGGCGCCCTGCGCAAAGGGGCAGGCGCATATAAAAAATGCGCCCTGCAAAGGGCGCACCCGTAAAAATAAATTATTTGATTCCCTTGCGAAGAAAGCGCGGCCGAAACCAGCCCATATATGCGCGCATTACGTTTGTAAGGGCAATGTCGTAAACCACAAAAAGAATATTGCCCAAACCCAGAAGTATGTAAACCGAATATTTTCCGAATTCGCCGAATTCCGTAAGCACGTCCGGCATACGGAACACATAGATTATTACAAGATAGCTTGCCACCACGCAAAAGTTAAAGCACAGCAGCTTGATAACGGCGCGAAGCGGCTTGAGCTTAAGCCTTTCAATAAGCAGCTTCGTTATGGGGTAATGCCCGAAAAATGCCACAAACATAAGCATGGCTTCCTTGTCGGGCGTAAGAATGAAGGAAAGGATTGAAACGGCGGCATAAAGCGTATATGCCCAGGTGGGCCCGGTTTCCACAGCAACCGTCACCATAAGAAGGCCCGCCAAAGCGGGCAGCGCATATGTGGAAAAAGGAAACATCCCCGTCATGAACATAAGCAGCGTGCAAAGCGCCGCCACAACCCCGCAAAGGGCAACCTGTTCGCTTTTTTTCATAAATTAAGAAAACTCCTTGTCGGCGCCGCGCGCCGCGTTTATATTCTGCGCCGCAGGGCGCAAAAATCAGCGTCTGCCGCGGCAAATAAAACCGCAGAATGCGGGGCAGCGGCGTCAGCCGCACCCCCTGCAAAGGCAGTCAAGGCACATATAGCCGGCGCAGATGTCACAGCAGTCACAGCCGCAGGCATTGCCCTGCGCCGAAGCGCCGCCCGTGCCGTATTGCTGGCGATAGGCAAACTGCTGATATGCCTGAGCATATTCGGGGTTGTTCGGCTCCATCTGATATGCCCGCTGGAAACAGCGCATGGCTTCAGAAAGCCAGCCGCGCTTGTAATATATATGGCCCTTAAGAAAATACCATTCTGCACTTCGGCTGCCTTCCGGCACGCCCTCAAGAATTTCGTCGGCTTCCGCAATGCGGTTTTGGGCGATAAACCGGCGAACGTCGCCATAGGCGGAATTGCCGTAGGCGCCGGAATTATAGCCCGGGTTTCCGTAACCGTAACCCTGCCCGCCATAGCCGTAATTTCCGCCGTAACCCTGACCGGAATAACCGGCGCCGCCATAGCTTTGCCGGGAATATCCGCCGGTGCGCCCGGCTTTGCGGTCTTTGGTAATCTGGTCATAGGCGGCGTTGATTTCCTTCATTTTTTCCGCCGCCACTTCCGCAAGGGGGTTGTCCGCATATTTATCCGGGTGATATTTTTTTACAAGCTCGCGGTAAGCCTTTTTGATTTCCTCGTCGCTGGCGTCTTCTGAAACGCCAAGCACCTTATATGGGTTCTGTTCCGTGTTTATCGCCTCCTTTCAGCTTTTTTTCAATGCGCAGAACCTCGGCGCGAAGACCGATGCGCACAATGTTTTCAAGAATCCCCTCATAGCGGTGAAGCACAAGAAGGTCAAAATCGTCGGAAAGCTCCGCCGTGGTAAGAAAAAGGGCGTTTTTCGCGGCGATTGCGGCTTCGCCCTCTGCATACAAAAACGGGTTATAGCGCCTTCGGCGCCTGTCGTCCTCAAGGTCGTCAAGGGCGTCGCAAAGATAAACAAACCGCCCGAGCAGATAGCCAAAGCGCTCCAGAACCGCGCTCTGCTCCGGCGAAGCGGCACAGCCCTTCATCAGCGCGGCAATAAATTTTGCGGTGGGCTCCGCCGCGGCGTCCGGCAGGGGGCAGCTTTCCTTTTCAAGGGCTTTTTGCGCCGCGGTCATTTCTGCGGCGGCGGCGTCGGCGGCTCTTCCGTCCTCAAAGGCCATTGCCTTTTTGCGGGCGCGCCTTGCAAAGGGCATAAGCGCCGCCGCGGCAATGCGCTTTAAAAATCCCTCGTCCGCCATGTCGTCCTCAAGCTTATAATAAACGCTTATCATTGCGGCGCGGGCGGCAAAGGCCATGGCGGGGTTTTCACACACACAGGCGCGCTTGCCGAAAGGGTGCGCAATACAGGCGCGGCGGCAGGTTTCGGGGCGGATTTCTTCGTCCAGGGCGGTTTTAAGCATGGCAAGAAAAGCAAAATCATAGCTTAGGGTAAAACGGGCAAAAAGCCCGAAGCTTTGCCCAAGCTCTCGGCAAAGTCCGCAGTAAACCGCCTTGTATTCCTCAAGCTCCCTTACGCGCAGCTCCGGCTTATACGGTTTTACATATCCGAACACTTGCCGCGCCCCTTTCAGAATGTTATACAATGTTATTTTACACCCATTGAGTACAAAATAGTTTAAGAAAGTGTAAAAAATGCGGAAAATAAAAGTGAAAAACGCCAGAGCTGCGGCGGTTTTAACCCGCTTTGCTTATATGAAGAAAAAAAGCCGGCCCGTTTTGTAAAAAAACGCGCCGGTTTTTGTTTTGTCATTCTTCTCCGTCAAGAAGCTGCTGAAGCCTTTGATAAAATTTTGAAAGGTGCCACCCGTCCGTAAGGGCGTGGTGCGTAAGCACACAAACGGGAAGCAGAATTTTGTCCCCCTGCTCAAAGAATTTTCCGAAAAGAAAACGCGGAATTCCGTCGGCAGGAATATCCATAGGCTGAATTGCGCTTGTAAAGCTTATCCACGGCACCGAGGACACAAAAAAGTACCCTTCAAAATCGTCGCCGTCGTCCATGCTGCGCTCTTCAAGCGCCCTCGCCTTCACCTTTTCGGCATAGGGCAAAAACTCCTCAAAGGGCATGTCAAAGCGCAGATGGCAATAGCAATAGGTTTCGTCCGGCAGGGCAAGGGTATAGCTTGCCTCGCAAAAATCGTACTGAACGATTCTGTCGCCGCGGATACGCTGGCGGATTTCCGGAACGGAATTTGCCGCCCACACCGTGCGGTAAAGAAGCGTGTGAAAAAATGGCCAGCCGCGCTCCTTAATTTCCCGGCGGAATTTGGTTATATCCATGTTTACAGTGAACCCCACGCAGGGAAAAGCCATATTTCTGAAATGCTCAAACTGTTCCCTGCGCGGAAAGCTTTCCATATCAACATATTCAAAGGTCATCAGTTGCTCCTCTGGCTTATGCCGCGGATGTTGGAAACAACCCAGTCATAGTCGCCGCTGGTAACGGTGGCTCCGCAATACGGGCAAACCGCGGACTGGTTAAGGTCAATGGGCGCTCCGCAGTTCGGGCAGTGTTCGGAATCTATGTCTCCGCTTTCTCCGGTGGTCTTTCCAAGGCTGCGGATAAAGGTCCACTGATAGGTCATAAACAGCTCTTTGCTGTTGCTGCCGCGGATTATCGCGCCGGTGTCGTCGTTCGTTACATAGTCTACAATGCGCGCGGTAAGCTGAACGGTGATAATGTCGTTCACGTTGTCGGCGTCACAGCCCACAATGCGTGTGTCAAGAACGGAAATACGCTCCACATGGTCGGTCTGGTGATTGTTTTTGTATGCCTGAATCTGGCGGTCGGATTTCGCATAAAGCTCCGTGGTAAGGTGCGGGCGCACAGGCTCAAGATCCTTTGCCGTCCAGCAGTTCTGCATACGCACATAAAGGTTGGCGGCGTCGTCAAGGAATTTGGCTTCGCTGAAGTTCGGGTCTTTCTTTTTAAGCTCGTCAATTCTGTTTACAAGAGGCTTTTCAGGCTGCTGTCCGCCAAGATTTACTTTGCCGTTCTTGCCGGATTTGCCAAAGCGCTTGCCGTTGCCCAAAACTGCTATTGCAATAATAGCGACGAAAACAACAAGCGTCCAGAAAAAATTCCCGCCGCTGTGTGAACCTGAACCGGAACCGGAACTGTAATAGTAATCGCTGTCGTAATCGCTGCCGTAATCGTAATCCCAGTCAGAGCCGCCGCCCCAGTCGCTTCCGGAATCAAAGCCCCAGTCGGAATCTCCGGCATAGTCGCCGAAATCCGCAAAGCTAACAACGCTTAAAAGCGTTGTTATCACAAGGGCAGCCGCCAAAACGGCAAGTAGTCTTTTTTTCATCTGTCTTTCCCCCTGTCACAAATTTCTGATTTGATTTTAACAGATTATTCCGTGATATTCAAGGGTAAATCCAAAAAAGCATTTTTATATGAGGGTGCCGCCCCGCGCCCGAATATTTCTCTCCGCCGTTTTTGCGAAAAAAGGCTGCGGGCGCTTTCGGCGGCGCTTTAACGCTCACTCAAAAACGTCTATGCAGCCCGCGCCGCGCATAGCGCCGCCGGCAAAATTCGCCCCGGCGCGGCGGGCGCTTGTGGGCACAATTTTGTCAAGGGGCACGCCGTGCTCATACTGGGCAATTTCCGGCGAAAGGGACTGCAGCCGCGTGCTTATCATTCCGGCGGAAACGCCGAAATGCTCGGCGGCGCGGCGCAGGGCGCGTTCGCGGTCGGTGAAAAATAGTGAACGTATGTTCTCATAAAAAGGAATAAATTCTTTATACGGCATCAAAAGCTCCGCCGCGCCCTCGTTTGCCTGCCACTCAATGGCAGAAACGGCGTCGTCGCCGGTGCAAAGAAAATTTTCACCGTCATGAAGGAAATAATGCACAAGCTCGTGCGAAGCTGCAAATCGGCGTCCTTCGGGCGGGCGGTTTGCTGAAAGAATAATTTTGCTTTTGTGCTTTCCGCGAAGCAAAACGCCGGCAAGGCGTGCGCTGTCAAAGGCATATACCTCGATTTCTATGCCAAGAGTCCGCGCAAGAGCATAAGGATCAAAGCGCCCTTTGGGGGCGCTTTGCCTAATCGGCTCTATCCTGCGGTAAAGCTCTGCTTTATTTAAAAAATTCAATTATTTGTCCTCTTTTTTAAAGCGGCGGGCAACTTCCAAAAGAAGGTCGAGGTCCTTTTTGGAAAGGTCAAGCTCCTTCGCTCCGCGTAAAAAGCTGAAGTACATTTCGGGGTATTCAGAGCTTTCGGAATCCTTGTTGCCAAGAAGATAATCCGCACTTACGCCGAAATATTGTGCAACACGAAGAATTTTGTCGCCGGAGGGCATATTTTTGTCCCATTTGATGATAGAATTTTTGGAAAATCCGCATTCTCTTTCAACTTTAGAAACGCTGACTCCCTTTTCCGCGGCAAGAACGCGGATTTTTTTAAGCAGGTCCATAAAATCTTCCTTTCCGTCACGTTTATGTATTCGGGCGGCGCACAGCGCCGCGAACATGATATTACATTTATTTCATTTTAGAATATTTTCTTTAATTTGTCAAGCACTTCATATAACTTTTTTGGAAAAATTTTTATTTAATGCTCAAAAAAGGCCGCCTTCCGGCGCGCCCTTCAACGCCGAAAGCGTTGACATTTTTTTGAATTTTGCTATAATTGAGTATTATTAAAGGGGGCACGGCTGTGGAAGAAAAGAAAACAATCACTCCCGATGAGTTTTTCAGAAAAATCCGACCGGAGCTTGAGGCGGGAAAAGCGGTGCTTTTCACCGTTTCGGGAAGCAGCATGCTTCCTGCCGTTGCCGACGGCCGCGACCTTGCCAAAGCGGAGCTTTGCGACCTGCAAAAGCTTCGGCGGCTTGACGTTGTGGTTGTGCGCACGGATTCGGGGCGCTATATCATGCACCGCATTATAAAGCTGACGGAGTTCGGTTTTTGCACCTGCGGCGACTGGTGCGAAAAGGACGACGGCTTTTTCCGCTTTGACCAGGTTGTCGCGCATATAACCGAATTTCGCCGCAGGGGCAGGGTAATAAATCTTGAAAGCGGCTTTTGGCGCGCGGTTTTCGCCCTTTGGGTCGCCGCGGCGCCCGTTCGCCCCGCCATGAAAAGGCTTTGCGGCGCCGTAAGCAAAATTATCTGACGAAAGGCGAAAGTGCCCGCCGCCGAAGACGGCGGGCATATTATCTTTACGCTTTTTCTGCCGCTTGCTCGCCGGATTTTCTCCGTCGAATACTCTTTTTCTATTGTGAAGCACTTTAAAATATGTTATATTAAAAGGTACAAAAAGAAAAGAGAAGCGAAAATGAAGGAACTTTTAAACAAGAATGAATGGAACACCGCAAAAATACTGCGGGTAATATTTTTGATGATTGCGGACTGCGCAAGCGTGTGCACAGCGACTTTTCTTGCGCTGTTCACCCGTTTTGAATTTGATATGAAAGCGCTTGCAGCTTCCGGCTTTATGGATGCCGCCGCCGGATATATCGTCATAAGCGCAATTTGCACCGTGGCGGTTTTCTGGCTTTTCAAGCTGTATAACAGCCTTTGGGAATTCGCCGGCGCGGAGGAGTTTTTTCGTCTTGTAATGGCGTCGGCGGCATCCGCCGGGGTGCAGTGGCTTGGCCTTAAGCTTTTTAACATAGTTTTGCCGCGCAGCTTTCATGTTCTTTTTTTCATATTCCTTGCAATTTCGGTGTTCTGCGTGCGGTTTTCATACCGCGCGGCGCGCCACATCCACCGCACGGTCGGCGCCTTTGGCCGCCGCACAATGATAATCGGCGCGGGTGCCGCCGGCTTTATGACCATACGCGAGCTTAACGGAAGCGAGCGTTCCGAAAACAAGGTGGTCTGCGCCATAGATGACGACGTGCAAAAGCACGGCAAATACATAAAAGACGTAAAAATTGTGGGCGGGCGCGATAAAATTGAAGAAGCGGCGGAAAAATTCCGCGTTGAGGACATAATTTTTGCCATTCCCACGGCGACAAACGCCCAGCGCAAAGAAATTTTTGACATCTGCAGCCGCACTAAGTGCAGCCTTAAAACAATACCGGGGCTTTATCAGCTTACAAGCGGAGAGGTCAGCGTAAGCCAAATCAGAAAAATTGAAATTGAAGATCTTTTGGGGCGCGAACCGGTGAAAATTGACAGCAAGGGCATTGAAGACGACCTGCGCGGCGCCGCGGTGCTTGTTACCGGCGGCGGCGGAAGCATAGGCAGCGAGCTTTGCCGCCAGCTTGCCCGCTGTTCCATAGGCAGGCTGATAATTTTTGATATTTACGAAAACAACGCATATGAAATCCAGCAGGAGCTTTTGCGCGACTGCCCGGAGATAAAAGACAGAATGGATGTGCTTATAGGCTCCGTAAGGGACGAGCAGCGCGTAGCGGATGTTTTTGAAAAATACCGCCCGGATTTTGTCTTTCACGCCGCCGCTCACAAGCATGTTCCCCTTATGGAGGAAAGCCCCTGCGAGGCGGTGAAAAACAATATTTTCGGCACGCTTAACGTAGCAAGGGCGGCGGAAAAATACGGCGCAAAGCGCTTTTTGCTTATTTCCACCGATAAGGCCGTCAACCCCACAAGCGTTATGGGCGCTTCAAAGCGCGTGTGCGAAATGATAATTCAGTGCATGAACCGCCGAAGCGAAAAAACAGACTTTGTGGCGGTGCGGTTCGGAAACGTGCTTGGAAGCAACGGCAGCGTAATTCCCCTTTTCAAAAAACAGATTGAGCGCGGCGGTCCGGTAACGGTGACCCACCCGGATATCATCCGTTACTTTATGACAATTCCGGAAGCGGTTTCGCTTATTCTTCAGGCGGGGGTCTATGCCAAAGGCGGAGAAATCTTCGTCCTTGATATGGGCGAGCCGGTAAAAATCGACCACCTTGCAAGAAGAATGATCCGCCTTTCCGGTTATGAGCCGGATGTGGATATAAAGGTTGAATATACGGGTCTTCGCCCCGGCGAAAAGCTTTTTGAAGAGCTTTTGATGAGCGAGGAGGGCATGCGCAAAACCCCCAACAAGCTTATCTATATAGGCAGCCCCATTGAATTCAATGAAGAAAATTTCATCGAGGAGCTTGAAGCCCTGCGCGCTGCCGAAAACAAAAGCTTTGACGAAATCCGCGCAAAGCTGCGCGAGATTGTGCCGACTTATACGGGCTGAAAAGGCGGCTTCGGCATTTCGCACCAAAATCTTTAAGGAAAGGAACTGCTTATGACCAAAACAAAAAAGACCCTTTGCATTGTCGGCGCGGCGGTGCTTTTGCCGGTTCTTATAATCGTGATTGTGGTGAACGTCACCCTAAGCAAAATAAAGCGCATTGACGGCTATGAGCAGTCCATGACCGAGGAGGAATATTCCGCGCAAAGCGCCGCCGATGAAGAAGCGGCGAACTATTCCGCCGTTGACGAAAACAAAATCAACTGGGGCGAAAAGCTTGATATTGAAATGAAGGGCAACTCCTTCAACGTGCTGCTCATCGGCACCGACCTTGACGAAAACAGCACCTCGCGTTCAGACACGATGATTGTCTGCAACGTCAACCTTGATACAAAAAAGGTAACCCTTATTTCATTCCTGCGCGACTGCTATGTTCAGATTCCCGACCACAAGGACAACAAGCTCAACGCGGCGTATGCCTTCGGCGGAGTGGAGCTGCTTGACAAAACGCTGGAAGAAAACTTTGGCGTTGCGGTGGACGCCAACGTGCTTGTGGATTTCAAGGCCTTTCAGCAGGTGATAGACGCCCTGGGCGGCGTTGAGGTATATCTTTTTCAGGACGAATGCAACTATGTGAATTCAGATACGGGAAGCAAAAGGTATAAAGAGGGCTATTGCCTTCTTGACGGCAAAGCCGCCCTTTCCTATTGCAGAATAAGAAGCCTTGATTCCGATTTCGGCAGGACGGAGCGCCAGCGCAAGGTGCTTACGGCGCTTTATAATAAGTTCCACACCATAACGCTGAAAGAAGCCCTTGACCTTATCGACAAGGTCTTTCCCCTTGTCACCACGGATATAACAAATTCCGAAATTGTGTCCTATGCCGTAAAGCTGCTGCCGCTTATCCGCGAATGTGAAATAGCGCCGGCGCATATTCCGGCGGACGGCACCTGGGAAAACGCCAACGTCCGCGGAATGGCGGTGCTCATTCTTGATTTTGACAAAAACCGCGCCCTGCTTAAAGATATAATAGAGGGCGAATAAGAAAAAGAAATGAAAAAAATTTTAAAATCACCTTATTTTTATCTGTTTGCGCTGACGCCCGCCGGTCTTGCGCTTTGCGCCGCGGCAAAATATGTTCCGGGCTTTGCGGATTGGTACTGCGTCAACATATATAAGCCCGTGGCGGGCGCTTTGGGAACGGTAACCGGCGCCTTTCCCCTTTCCCTTATGGAAATTGCCATTGCCGCAGCCGTTTTCGCGGTGATTGCTTTAAGCATCGGCGCGGCTTTGCGTGCTCACCGGGGCGAAGCCTCCGTGCTCAAAGCCTTTGGCACGGTGCTCAAAAAAATCCTTGCCGGCGCAAGCGTTGTGTTTTTTCTTTTTGCGCTGTTCTGCGGCACAAATTATTACAGAACCTCCTTTGCCGAAACCGTGGGGCTAAAGGTTCAAAAATCCTCTGTTGACGAGCTTTTTGCCCTTTGCTCCGACCTTTTGGAGCGGGCCAACAGCTTGAGCACGCAGCTTGAGCACGATGAAAACGGCGTTACGGTTTACCCCGAAAGCGACTTTGCCATGGCAAAGCTTGCCGCAGGGGAATATAGGCTGCTCTATGAAAAATATCCGTTTCTTGAAATGGGCAAAAGCACCCTTGGCAGACCAAAGCCTGTAATCTGCTCCTTTGTTATGTCAAAAACCCTGATTTCCGGAGTTTATTCGCCCTATACCCTTGAAGCAAACGTCTGCCGGGAAGGGCCGGATTTTCTCCGCGGCTTTACAATGATGCACGAACAGACCCACCTTCGCGGCTTTATGAACGAGGCGGAGGCGAACTTCGTCGCCTTTCTTGCCTGTGAAAACAGCGCCGACCCCTATTTTGAATACAGCGGATATTGCCACGCCCTGCTCAATTCCATGAACGCGCTTTATTCCGCGGATTATGAAAAGTGGGCGCAGCTTCGCGTTTGCTATTCCCCGGCGGTCGATGCGGATATGCGTGCGCAGAACGCCTATGTGGATGCAAACGAAAGCAAGGTTTCAGAGGTTTCGGACGCTGTTAACGACGCCTATTTAAAGCTTAACAGCCAGACCGACGGGGTGCAAAGCTACGGCATGGTGGTGGATTTGCTTTTGGCATATTACAGAACAAAGGCGTAACAAAGTGCCGCGCAGGCTTTGGTTTCCTCTTGAAAGCCCGCGCGCTTTGTGCTATATTAGAAATGTAATAACAAAATGAAAGGCGGTATTCTTAATGATTGAAGAAGAAGAGGGCGTTTATATAATCTGCCCCTATTGCGGAAAATCCATATTGATTCCTCCGGGCTATGACCGCCCGACCTATCTCTGCCCAAAATGCAAAAAGCCCGTTCCCATTGACGAGGGCGTGCTTTTAAGACTTAAAGAGATGTAAGAAATGTGCCCGATTTTCGGGCACATTTTTACGGTAAAAAATTTTTTCCGAAAGGCGGATGATTTACATATGAAACTTGCAGAAGCGCTTCAGGAGCGCGCCGACCTCAATTCAAAAATAAATGAGCTGCGCTGCCGCCTTGGCAACAACGCCACCGTGCAGGAGGGCGAAGCCCCGGCGGAGGACCCTGCGGAGCTTATATTTCAGCTTGACGAATGCGTTGCACGCCTTGAAAAGCTTATTGCCCGAATAAACGCCGCAAACTGCGCCACCGTTACCGAAAAGGGTACCCTTACCGAGCTTATTGCAAAGCGCGACTGCCTTACGCTGAAGCTTTCGGCATACCGCAATGTTATAAACGACGCAAGCTGCCTTACTCCGCGTGCTTCCCGCAGCGAAATAAAAATTATCAGCGCAGTGGATGTAAAAAAGCTGCAAAAACGCACCGACGAGCTTGCAAAGGAGCTTCGCCTTGTGGATAATCTGATTCAGGAAAGCAACTGGCTTACGGAGCTGAAATAAATTGCGGCTTGGAACGGTAGCCGAAATTCGGGGCGAGCGTTATCTCCGTGAATGAGAATGATTTCACAAAACTTATGTGCTTGCCGCGTGGGCAGCGGGTATTTGTATAAATTTTGCCCGAACAATGTACGCGCGCACAGCTTAAAGAGCATTTTTACCACCGAACGCTGACCGTTTTTCCGGCGAGGGCGGGCAAGGGGCAAAACCTGCCGCGTAAAATTTCGGCTTTTTCCTGCTTGGGGAAAGCCGTTTTTTATAATTGATATATAACCGCATAACCGTGCAAACCCGTCCGGCAAATATAAAGCCGCCCGGGAAAAAATTTTTTTCGCTTTTTTCTGCGGCTTTGCCGCGCCCTCTTTAAAAAACGGTTTTTTACGCAAAGGTATAGACTTTTTATAAAAATGTTGTACAATAAAATCGTATAAATCCTGTTTGAGCGGAGGTTGTTTAATGGATTACTATAAAAAAGCCCTTGAGCTTCACGAAAAATATAAAGGAAAAATTGACATAAAATGCGATATGCCCCTTAATAACCGCGAGGATTTGGCGGTGGCATATACTCCTGGCGTGGCGCAGCCCTGCCTTGAAATTGCAAAAGACCCGGAAAACGCGTATAAATACACCTCAAAGGGTCATCTTGTGGCCATTGTTACGGATGGCTCCGCAGTGCTCGGTCTCGGTAACATCGGCGGCATGGCGGGCATGCCCGTTATGGAGGGCAAGGCGGCGCTTTTCAAGCGCTTCGGCGGCGTGGACGGCTTTCCCATATGCCTTTCGACGCAAAATACCGAAGAAATCATCGCCGCGGTGCGCGCCATAGCGCCCACCTTCGGCGGAATCAACCTTGAGGATATAAGCGCGCCCCGCTGCTTTGAAATTGAAGAGCGGCTGGAGCGTGAGCTTGATATTCCCGTGTTCCACGACGACCAGCACGGCACCGCCATAGTCGTTACCGCCGCCCTTATAAACGCCCTTAAAATAGTGGGCAAGGAAATGAAGGACATAAAGGTTGCCCTTTCAGGGCCCGGCGCCGCGGGCACCGCAATCATCAAAATGCTTCAGCACTGCGGAGTAAAGAATATTGTCGCCTGCGATTCCCGCGGTATTATTTTCCGCGGCAGAGAGGGACTTGACGCGCATAAAACCTTGCTTGCGCAGACAACCAATCCCGAAAACACAAGCGGCTCTCTTGCCGACGCCGTTCGCGGCGCTGACGTTTTTGTGGGCGTTTCCGCTCCGGGAATCCTCACCGCGGAAATGGTGAAAACCATGGCGGAAAAGCCCGTGATTTTCGCAATGGCAAACCCCGTGCCCGAAATCGGCTATGAAGAAGCCCTTGCCGCCGGCGCGGCGGTGGTTGGAACGGGAAGAAGCGACTTCCCCAACCAGATTAACAACGTGCTTGCGTTCCCGGGAATTTTCCGCGGCGCTTTGGACTGCGGCGCCCGTGAGATAAACTATGATATGAAGACGGCGGCGGCCGCCGCCATTGCGGAGCTTGTCTTGCCGGAACAGCTTTCGCCGGAATACATAATTCCCGACCCCTTTGACCCCCGCGTTGCGGAAAACGTCGCCCGCCGCGTTGCCGAAGCGGCAGTTGCCACCGGCGCCGTGCGGTAAGGCGGCACCGGTCTACGATTTGTATATAATCTAAAAATTTAAACCTAAAGTATAACAGAAAGGCATATAAATGCTCAATTCCACCCTGTGTTACATCGAAAAAGACGAAAAATATCTTATGCTTCACCGCGTAAAAAAGGAAAATGACGTAAACCGCGATAAGTGGGTGGGGGTCGGCGGAAAGTTTGAGGACGGCGAAAGCCCCGAGGAATGCGTTCTTCGTGAAACCCTTGAGGAAACCGGTCTTACCCTTACCGACTATCGCTACCGCGGCATAGTAACCTTTGTTTCAGACAGGTGGGAAACGGAGTATATGCACCTTTTTACCGCCACGGGCTTTTCGGGCCAAATTATCGACTGCGACGAGGGCGTGCTTGAGTGGATAAGCAAAAAGCGCCTTGCTTCAATTCCCAAGTGGAAGGGCGACGAAATCTTTCTTCGCCTTTTGGATTCAAACGCGCCCTTCTTTTCGCTTAAGCTGCGCTATGAGGGCGAAAACCTTGTTTTCGCTGCGCTTAACGGCGAAGCGCTGGATATTGACAAACCCTTTCTAAACGAGTAAAATGTTCTGGAAATGAAAGCGCCCTTTGCTTCTTATCGCCGCAATTCATTTTAAATAACCAAAATCTCTCCGTAGCTCAGTAGGATAGAGCGTTCGCCTCCTAAGCGGCAGTTCGTTCGAATCCGGTTGAGCCTGAAAATTGAATATTTTTTGTATAAGCCCCCGTAGCTCAGTTGGATAGAGCGGTCGCCTCCTAAGCGACAGGCCACTGGTTCGAACCCAGCCGGGGGTGCCAAAAGCACCGCTGCAAGCCATTTTTTGCTGGTTTGCAGCGTTTTTTTGTTTTGCTTCTCCCGTTCTCTTGCTCGTTTGGGAACGGGAGAATTTTATGCGCCGCAATGTATATCCTGCTAAGAAGAAACGAACGATTTCCACGTTCCTGCTAAAAAAAATCCCATCTTTGCTAATTGGAGTTTTCGGACTTACCTGCCGTCTGGTGCCGCCGAGAGCAGCGCAGCCAGGGTATTTGCCAGTTCCGGCGACTGCCGAAGCTGTTCCACCAGGGCCTCCAGGTCAAGCGTCGCCGGTGCCGGTTCCTTCGGCTCCTCTGGGGGACGGTCCGCGCGCAGGTTGGGATTTGCGTAGAAGGCGCTCTCAAACTTCTGGGCGTTGATCTTGCGGTCCTCGTCCAGGATATGGGCATACACGCTGGTAATCATGTCAATCTCCGCATGGCCCGTGTCGCCCTGGGTAGCCTTCAGGTCGCCGTGGTTCAGTTTCAGCTTGTAGGTGGTGCTGGAATGCCCTTACGGTATAATTACGACAAACCGGAAAAGCCCCGTAGAATCAAGGGTTTTGAGGTTTTCAGTCTGGTTTTTCATCCTTTTCCAAACCGAAAAATCACGCTGAAATAAGTCGAATTATAGGGGGTGTTTCATTAACGACAAATGAATAGCAGAAAGGAACTCAAAGCCTTTTGATTTCAAGCACAGTAGAATATTGGA
>SFFD01000062.1 GCA_004556975.1 Oscillospiraceae bacterium
GTATTCGGTCCCAAGGGTTTGGCTGTTCGCCAATTAAAGCGGTACGCGAGCTGGGTTCAGAACGTCGTGAGACAGTTCGGTCCCTATCTGTCGTGGGCGTTGGATATTTGAGGGAAGCTGTCCTTAGTACGAGAGGACCGGGATGGACGCACCTCTGGTGCACCAGTTGTTCTGCCAAGGGCACAGCTGGGCAGCTATGTGCGGATCGGATAAACGCTGAAGGCATCTAAGCGTGAAGCCGTTCCCAAGATAAGATATCCCATCGCATCTAGCGAGTAAGACCCCTTGTAGACTACAAGGTTGATAGGCTCAATGTGTAAGCACGGTGACGTGTTTAGCTTGCGAGTACTAATTGGTCGAGGACTTGACCTTTTGCTTCCTCGCTCTTCAAATTGTTCTTTCTGCGTCTTATCCAGTTTTCAGGGTTTTACCTGATACAATTTGCACCTTTAGCTCAGTTGGTAGAGCAGCTGACTCTTAATCAGCGGGCCCTGGGTTCGAGTCCCTGAAGGTGCACCAATATGGCCCGATGGTCAAGTGGCCTAAGACTTCGGCCTCTCACGCCGACAACGGGGGTTCGAATCCCCCTCGGGTCACCAAATGCGGTGTTGATTACGATGAGGATCCACCTGTTCCCATTCCGAACACAGTAGTTAAGCTCATTCGTGCCGAAAATACTTGGAGGGCAGCCTCCCGGGAAAATAGGTCGATGCCGCGATGCCGCAACAAAAAAGGACGGTTTTCTTATGAAAGCCGTCTTTTTTATTGTAAAAAGCAGATTTGTTCGATGAAAAACGCCGCTTTGGGGAAAAACTTCGCAAAAAAAGTTATAAAAAAATTAAAAAACTGTACTTTAGTATTGTGTAAAGCGTGATTATGTGTTATATTATAATAAAAGATGGTCGAAAGGGATTATAAGTAAATTCGGCAATCTAACAATAAATGTGAATTCGGCGGCGCTATGTGGCGAAGCCTGTTCAAAAACGGACTATGCACCGTAATTATAATGCATGGACAAATTGATTTATAGGAGGAAAAACACATGACTAAACGAATTTTAAGCATTCTGCTTTCCCTCATTATGATGGTGGGAGTTTTTTCCGTGGCGGCTTTTGCTGACCCTACAAGCTACGACTTGTATGTGAACGGCGAGCTTATCACAAGCGAAAAACTCACTGTTGAATGCGGAGAGGGCACGGCGACCTATGACCCTGCGGAAAAAACGCTTACGCTGAACAATGCCGAAATTACCAAAAGCAATTTAGATGCGTATAATTACGGCATTTGTGCAAAAAGCAGCGATGTTTTGAACATCAAGCTCATCGGAAACAACAAAATTAACCTACCTGAAAATGGCGGAATTACGGTAAACGACGATGTTAATATTTATGGCGACGGCAAGCTCACCATGGAAGTCCTTTGGGGAGGCATCAGCACTTTTGGGAATGTAGGCATTTATGAAAAAGCGGAGCTTGATATAAAGGCCAATGGCGGCGTTGCCATTGCTTCTAAAGGAGTCTACATATATGATTCAACGGTAAAAGCCATCGGTTTTGATGCAGGTATAGACGCCGTTACACTGGCGATTGTAAACAGCGAAGCGGTGCTTGAAGCGACAGAGAATGAGCGCAACGCAGCATTTATGAGAAACGAAGACGGGATAACAAACTATATAAATATTGTCAATTCCAAGGTTAAGGCAAAGAGCTATTATCCGGCACTGTACACCACCTCGGGCAGTATAATCTTTGACGGCGGCGAGGCGGAGTGCATTTCCACTGATGACAGCTCGATTTGGGCAAACGGAAACATTGATTTCAGAGGCGGCGCAAAGGTAAACCTTGAAGGCAAATATCCCGCGGGCTGCAAAGGCAACTTTTATATGGACGCCGCAGAGGTTATCGCGAAGAACACCAGTCAGGAAAACATTCCGGCAATAGACTATGAAAGAGAAATTACGGTTTTTGAGGACTATCATTTCACCTACGCCATGGCGGAGGATTCCGAGGGAGCCAAAATAGATCTCCTTGAACGGGATGAAACTAAGTTCCTGAATTTGTATAAGAAAGTCCACTTCAAAACCGAGCCTATTATGCTCGTATATGAAATCCCCTTCGTCAAGGAGGTCAAGCTCGGCGGAAACACCGCACCGGGTAAAGAGGTTTTTGAGCTTGAGATTTTCAACATAGGCAACGGCAACACCGAGGCGTACAAGGATGTAACCGTTACGGCAAGAGCGGAAACCAACGGCGCGAAAAAGCACATGGGCAAAATCGTTTTCTCCGGACCTAAATATCAGTTCAGAGAGCTTGTCAGCGAGGGCTTCTATGTTCGTGAGAAGAACGGCGGCAAAGCCGGATGGAAATATTCCGATCAGGCTTATCATATCCTTATGGAAAGCGGAGAAGATGGGGAGTATTCGGAGAATATAATTCAGCCCGTCAAAGCCGTAATGACTCCCAACGGAATCTTCTATGAGCCTTTTGGTGAGGCTGTCAAGGAAATGAACTTTGTGAACATCTACACCGAAAACAGAAATTCCACAACCATACATATTGAAAACCCGAACAGAAAGCCCGATGAAAAGAATCCAAACACCGGCGCAGAGGTCAGTATTGCCCCCGCAGTACTCGTGCCTAAAAAGCACAGATAATTAAGAGCTTTTCTCCTCTTGGGATTTTTATTTGTAAACAGCAAAAGCACCCCGGCGCAGTTAGGCGAAGGGGTGCTTTTACTGTTTTGAGCACAGCATTTTTTTACTTTGAGCACGGGAAGACGAATTTTGAGCATGAGAATTTCTGCTTTAAGCACGGTTGAGCGCGGATTTGAGCACAGTGGTTTTGGCGAGCATTATCATGCTGCGTTCGCAAAAAAAAGACAAAATTATTCCGAAACGGAATAATCATTAGAAAATTAACAAATTGTTCACGACAAAAACTATTCAAAAACAAGCAGTTCACGGATATAATATATTTATGCCGAAAAAGCTTTTGGCTTTTAATAAAAAAAATTCGCTTTGGGTGCAATAAATTGCCTCCAAAGCTGCACTAATATTACGGTAGCCATGATTGGTGGTGTGGTTATGAAAGTTGATATAAGCCTGGTTTCAAAGGCGTCTGCGGGCGATAAGGACGCTTTTAGCGAGCTTTATTCTTCCTGCTATAAGGATTTGTATAAATTTGCTCTTTATACCCTCGGCAGTGCGGATGACGCAGCCGACGCAGTTTCCGATACCTTTGTCGATATTTGGAGAGGCATTTCGAGGCTGCGGGAGCCGGAGGCTTTTTCTTCATGGGCATTTCGCATTTTGAGCATCCGCTGCAAGCACGAAATAGGCGCGATTATGAAAAAACGGACTACATTCAATATTGATGACCTTATTGAAACGCCGTCTGACGATTCCAAAAACATAGAAGAGGACATTTCGGAATCTGCGGCGCTGGCAGGTGCGATGGCAAAGCTGGAAGCGGAAGAAAGAATGATTGTTGTTCTTTCTGCTTTGCACGGATACACCAACAGAGAAATAGCGAACATGATGGGCAAGCCGCAGGGAACGATAGGCTCAAAGCTTCATCGTACATACGCTAAATTAAGAGAAATGTTAGGAGGTGAGAACAATGCCTGAAGGCGGTCGAACAAGTTATGAGCACGAGATTGAAGAGAAGCTCAAAAAACTTGACGCAAAAATAAATGTACCTGAAATTCCTGATGCTCAAGCGATTTTTGAGCGTGCAGAGAAAAAGAAAAACAACATTTTTTCTATCAGAACGGTGCGGTATGCGGCTGCTGCGGCAGTGATTCTCATCTGTGTGAGCATACCGGTGGCGACGACGTTTATGGCAAAGAACAACGCGGCGCCAGACGCTTCGGATGCCCTTATGTATGCTGCATATGGCAACGGGACGGTAGAATCAAGCGAAGAAAAAAGCACCGAAAGCGAACCGTATTTCGGCGATGTTTCTTCCTCCGCAGAGGAAAGCGAGCCGCAGGAGGAGGGAACGGAAGACAGCTTCGGTTCGGCTAACCGTACGGTTACAGCTGAAGAAGCTCTTGCGGAATATTTTTCCGCCGCCGCAAAGAAAAATCCAAGCACCGGCGGCAGCAGCGAGGCCGAAAACGCTTCAAAATCCTTTACGGATAAGCTGAACAAAAAACGCCTTGCCGACGTTGAAATCAACGATGATTCCGTTTCGGTAATGCTTTATGACATTTCGGGTCAAAGCGAGATTTTAACCGCACTTTGGGTCGAGGGCGCTTTTGAAAGCGCCGGAGTCAGCGACGATTATTACGTTATCACGGTTTCAAAAGCGGTGACCCGCGAAGAATTTGAAAGCGGATATTATATGCCGATGATAGGAAGTCCCGAAGGGGGCACAAGCTATCTTTCGGAAGACGAGGTGCTTGTTTCCGATACTGTGGAAAAAGCAGTGTTTACAATTTCAATTTCCATAAATATAGAAAACGGCGGGTATGAAATTTATGCTACTCTTGCCTGACGAAAAAATGCCGCCAGACTGCGGCATTTTTTTGAATTATAAATGTGATGAATCTGTGTTGAAAGGAAATAAGAGAATGAAAACGGCAAAGAAACTTACGGCAATTGTTTTGGCTTCGCTGTTGCTGCTTTGCGGCTGTGAGCCGCAGCAGGAGGAAATTTCTCAGCCGGAAAGCAGTTCTGCGGTGAGTGAGCCGGAGGTGAGCGAGGAAATTGCTTTTCTGCGGGAGAATTTTCCGCGAATCGACGGCTCCACCTCGCTGATTCCGCTGGAGGCGGGCGTTCGCGCGGCGATTTTCGGCAAAAGCTTTGACGAAGCACAGAAAGATGTTGTACATTCCACCACTTGGGGCAGCTTTAAAAATCTGCTTAGCGGCGACGCGGACATGATTTTTTCCACCCCCATTTCGGAAGAACAGCAGAAAGCGGCGGCCGAAGCCGGAGTGGAGCTTGAGCAGGTGCCTGTGGTGAAAGAGGCGTTCGTCTTTGTGGTGAACGCAAAAAATCAGGTGGACAGCCTTACTCAACAGCAAATAAAGGACATATATTCGGGCAAAACCACCAACTGGAAGCAGGTCGGGGGCAGCGATGAGCCGATAGTTGCCTATCAGCGCAACACGGATTCCGGAAGTCAGAACTATATGATTGACTTTATGGGCGAAACGCCGCTGATGGACGCGCCCACGGAGCTGCGCCCGGGCAGCATGGGCGGGCTTATGGACGTTATCGCGCCAAATGACGGTTCGTTAGGCTCAATCGGCTATTCCGTCTACGCATACGCGGCGGATATGTACGGAACCGGCGACAATATAAAGTTCATCAAGGTTGACGGCGCTGCGCCCACAAAGGAGACTATAATTTCCGGCGAATACCCGCTGAGCAGCTACAACTATGCCATTTTCCGCGCGGACGAGCCGGAGGAGGGCGCGGTGCG
>SFFD01000063.1 GCA_004556975.1 Oscillospiraceae bacterium
ATCCTCATGCCGACACCTCGCCGGGTTTGGTCGTCATGACGCGGTACAGTTCCGTATCCTGCGGGAAACGGTCAATAAAGGGCAAAATCACGTTGCCGTAGAAAATAAGCCCCTCGCCCGCGTCGGAATGGGTTACATAGGTCATTTGCTGCTGCGAAATGTTAAGCTGCTTTGCAAGGATTTCCCTGTCGCCCTGTGCTTGGTTGAGCATATAGACAAAATCGCTGTTTTCAAAAACGTTTGAAACTTCTCTGCTCGTCAAAAGGTCTTTGACGTTCTGCGTGATACCTGTCGGAATACCGCCCCACTTCCTAAAACGCTTCCAAATCTCGACGCTGTATGCTGCGGTCTGTTCCTCTTTCAAGAGTAAATGAAATTCGTCGATGTAATACCGCGTCGCCTTGCCCTCGCTGCGGTTTACCGTTACTCTGTTCCATACTTGGTCTTGGACGATAAGCATACCGACTTTTTTAAGCTGCGTACCGAGTTCCTTAATATCAAAGCAGACAAGGCGATTATGAATGTCAACGTTTGTCCTGTGGTTAAAAATGTTCAAGCTGCCGTTTACATAGAGTTCCAATGCCGCCGCGATACGCTGCGCTTCCTTTTCCGGCTGCTTCTTGATCTCGTCGTAGAGGTCGCCCAAAATCGGCATATTCTCCGGCTTCGGGTCGGCAAGGTAGTTGCGGTACACGCTGATAACAGCGCGGTCAATCAAGGTCTTTTCGACAGCTTCCAGCCCGTTTTTACCTCCCATAATCAACTCACAAAAGGAAAGGATAAAATCGCTCTTTAAGGCTATGGGCGTGTCGCCCTCGCTGTAATTGAGGTTAATATCCATAGGGTTAATGTACTGCGTGCTGTTCTGCGAAACCTTGATAACCTGTCCTTTCAAACGTCCGACAAGGGGGTAATATTCGGCTTCGGGGTCGCAAATGATAATGTCGTCGGACGTGATAAGAAAAGCGTTTGTGATTTCGCGTTTTGCAGAAAAACTTTTGCCGCTGCCCGGTGTGCCGAGTATCAAGCCGTTGGGATTTTTCAGCTTCTTTCGGTCGCACAAAATCATGTTGTTGGAAAGGGCGTTTAAGCCGTAATACAATGCTTCGCCGCTTTGGAACAGCTCTTGCACCGTAAAGGGAACGAAAACGGCGGTGCTGCTGGTCGTCAAGCCGCGCTGGATATGGATAAGGTTTTCCCCCAACGGGATAGAGGACATAAGCCCCTGTTCCTGCCGGTAGTCAAGGCGGGTCAAAATGCAGTTGTATTTCTGCGCGATTGCCGCCGCTCCAAATACTTCGTTATCCAATTTCTGCTTGGTATCTGCAAGGTTTAAGACAAGCAGCGTAAGCAGAAACATTCTTTCGTTGCGGCTCTGCAAATCGCGGAGTAGGTTTTTTGCTTCCCCGCCGTAGGTGGCAAGGTCGGACGGAATAATATCCATGTCGTAGCCGCTGCGGATTGCTTTTTTCTGTTCCTCGATTTTCATACGGTCAAGGTCGGTAATCTTGCGCTTAATCGTCTTGATTGCTTCGTTGTGGTCGATACTCTGAATGTGCAGATTGACGATAATCCCGTTTTCCGCGTCCATGAAGTCGGCAAGCATACGGTCGGAGAGTTCCGGCGCGACGATCTGCAAAAAGGAAACTACGCCAAACTTGCCGCCCATTTGAAACATTCGCCCGTCGCCAAATCGGAAAGAGGACGGCGCGATAAAGTCTTTGACAGAAAGACCGCTTGCGGGTAGCCATTCCCACGCAAAGTTAAAGCGTTCCCCGTCCGGGTGGAAAATCCCATGCAGCACTTCAAGACGCTGTTTCCCGTCCAATACCCGCGCCGCCGCGCCGATCACCTTAAAATGGTTGAGGGTGTCCGTTTCAATGCGGGCAAGACGCGCCCGCGCCGATCTAATGTCCTTTGCTTCAACGGTAAAGGTGAGAAACTTGGTCTTGATAAGCCCGTTGTTTCCGCGTTCAAGCTGCGTCCTAAGCATTTCGGTGTATTCTGCTCTGATACTGTCGAAGTCATCATTCTGCGGCGCAATCGTGATACTGTTCTTGAAATCGTCCTTGTTCGCATGGCGGCTGATTAGGGAAAGCTGCACGCTGATAGAAGCGTCGAACGAGTTATACATATCGCAAAGGGCTTCAAAAATGGCGGTTTTGTCGTCCGGCTGCGCAAGCTGATAGTTGATGTCCTCAAACTCAATGCACTTGGAATACCGCCCGTTTGCAAGGCGGCAAATCCCGTCCTTATACATTCGCTCAAACGGTATGCTGTCCTGCGCCGTATGGGGCTTCCCGTCGCCCTTTGCCTGTCGGATAAGGGTATCTATCTGTTTTCTTTCCTGTCGGGAAAGTTTACGCTTTTCGTTTTGGGTGTTTTTCTTTTCCTTTGACAATCGCCCGTACCTCCTTATCTAATTGCTCTTGCCGCGCAAGGGCGGCATAAAAATTGTTGGTCTGATAAGGTCGCTCTTTGGGGCGAAGAAACTTCACTTCCACAAATTGCCGAATAATCACTTCCAGCGGTTGCCCGTTTTTCTCGTACATGGCAAGCAAAAACATAGGCAGCATGGCAAGCACCATGCACAATGCCGCTGTGGTTGTTCCAACGCTGTCTTTTACCAAAAAGAACAGCGGCAGTCCGATTGCTACCGCCGCGCTGAAACAAATTAGCTGTCGTTTCGTAAGGTTGAACATTACCTTGCTTTTGATTTTTGTTAAGTCCTTTGGGACGGTTACATACGCCATTTCAAACCTCCTTTCTGCCCGGAATGTAATCTTCAAAACGGGGGACAGCATAGAAAAGCCGTTTGTTATTTACCCACCGTTGCAAATGGCGGGTAACAGGCGGGGCGGTTGGACGCTCGTAAATCATCACATACGGGTCAAAGCCCATAGCCCGCAAGGTGTTCACGCGGTATAAATCCTGTTCGTGAGTGCTGCCGTAGTTGGTAAGAACATACACGCGCCGCTGGCGGCTGCTCTTAATGGCGGTCAAATCCAAAAAACGTTGGAAATACCCGGTTAAGTCCTCGTCGGGATTATCCCATGCAAAATGTACCGCTTTTATCCGTACCCGATTTAACAGGCTGACATTATCCCTGTTCACAAGGCGAATATCCAGCCCTTGCGAAAAATCCACCCATGCGCGGCTTCGTATAAGCTGCTCAATGAGATTTTCATGGTCGGGACAGGCAAGCAGATTAGCGTCCATGATTTTTATTTCCGGCTGCCATTTCCAAAACTCGGACAAATCCGCAACCTTAACACTTTTGCGTCCCTCTTTACTGCTGACAATGCAAAACCCGCAATTTCTCGGACAACCCCGGCTTAAAAAGCCGTAGGCAATCCCGAAAAACTGCGGGTAGATAGAATAATCCGGGTAACTGTGTTCCACTTCCGGCGGCAAGCGGTTTTTCGTGTCGTAGCCCGTACCGCCGAAAATAACTTGTTCCGCGTTGGTAACGGTTATCGTGTCTTTGGAATAGGTGTCCGTAAAGACGCGGCTTTTATATACAAGGTCGTACCGCCCCTTTGCGTTCCACCATTCCACCGTATGCCCCTTTGCTTTATGATACGCGGATAGCTTCATCAAGCAGAGGTTGGGGAAATTATGGCTGTCAACGTCGATTAAACCGATTTTCAAATCATAACTCACCCCCTTAATGTGCCGAAAAGACGCTCTTTGCAAGGCTTCCCGTTTTGAAAAGCGTAAAGCACAAGAGGACGGTATAGCCCATGCAAGCCCAGATCGCGCCGGAAATGTCGTCGGTCGCTGCGATTGTTTGTATCAACACCGCATAAATGCCGACACACACCAAGATCAGAAACGCCTGAAAACCAAGCGCAAGCAAAGATTTTAAGTAATTCTGTCCCATGCTGCCCCATTCGTGATTTACCATTGTTGCCATAGGGATAGGGGCAACGCTCGTTACAAGATATATTTCAATCATGCGCCCATACACCACAAGCATAATGCAGATTGACAGGGCTTTCATGGTAAGCCCTACAAAGAGGGATTGAAACCATAACCCCAAAAGACCGCCCACGCTCATAGCGTCGAGTTTTGCTTCAATGTCGGTAATGACGGTGGTAACGTCTATGCTTGTATCGGATATGATAACCCCCGCGCTCTGATTGACGACGCTCTGCGTAACGTCGAAAACTCCCATGACGATGTTCCAAGTGTTTGTTACCAGCAGCACCGCAACAAAGGTCTTAAAAATCCATTTGAAGAAAATCCAAGTGTCGAGATCGTGCAGATTGTTTTTTTCAATTACAAGCTGGATTAGTTCATAACACATGACAAAGGTAATGATAACGCCCGCAATCGGTACAATGACGTTTTCCGAAAGGCTGCGTATCATGTTGAATATGCCCGCGTTCCACCCGGCGGGGGTCGTGCCGACTTGTGTTGCGATTTCTCCAACCTCTGTATTTACGCTGTCAAACAAGCCGGAAAGGTTCGATAAAATCCCGTCTGTCAAAATGCCGCGAAACCAATCTTCAATCATCTGCCATATCAAAAGTTAATCCCTCCTTTCCCGCGCCCTCCCGTTTCCGAGAGGGCGCGGCGGGTGGTATTTGTTTTAGGCATTATCCAAAAAGTTGAGAAAGCAGGGGAACAAGGGTGCCGCCGATCAAAGCGACGCCGCCGCCCGCCATGAGCTGTTTCATCCCCAATTAGGTGTAAAAACTCTGCTCGATGGCGGGCGGCGGCGTACAAAAAATCTATATGGTGTTGTTA
>SFFD01000064.1 GCA_004556975.1 Oscillospiraceae bacterium
TAAAGGCAAAAGGCTTTGATGATTGTATTGTTTATATTTCGGGGGATTATGCCGACGTAATGGTGCAAACCGAAGGACTTCTTGAAACAGAAGCGGCGCTTATTAAAGAAGCGATAATTCAAGAGACTACTGTTCCGGTTGAAAATATATCCATTGTGGAGGTAAAAGAATAAAATAAAAGCCGGCAGCCGCATTAAAAAGCGGTTGCCGTTTGTTTAATAAAGTATATTTTTCTGCAGGAGGAATATATGAAACAAACAAGTAAAGAAAAAAATGTAATAAAAAAAGCAGCAGGATTTTTGGCGCACATTTTGGTTTTGGCGTTTGCATTCAGTGTATTGCTTTACATTTTTCCGGCATTTGCGCCTGCAATGGATAAAACGATTTGCGCTGTGAGCACACTTTTTGGCAACGAAAAAGAGATAAGCGTATTTTCGGAATTTGCGGATATGTCAGGCGCGGTTATAAACAAAGTGCTTTATCTGATTGAGCTTGCAAAAGATAATGTAGAAGGAAAATATCAGCAGAAACGAGAGGTTTCATCTGTTATATTTACCTGTGCTGCCGAATTTCCCTATGACGGAGAAAATACTATAACTTCGGAGTTCGGCGAGCGCATAAATCCTTTGAGCAATAATCGTGAAATGCATACCGGAATAGACATAGCGCTTGCCGAGGGCAGCAGGGTTTATGCCGCGTGGCCGGGAACCGTTGCCGAAACGGGAACTGACGAGATTTACGGAAAATATATAGTAGTAAAGCATTCACCGTCGCTTTTAACCCGGTATTGTCATCTTTCGGCAATATCGGTAAAGGAAGGCGACAGGATAAATATAAAAGAAAAAATCGGGGAGGCGGGAAGTACCGGCCGTTCAACCGGCAGTCATCTGCATTTTGAGGTATTGGCAAACGGAATTGCCGTTGATCCGAAAAAGTGCTTGGGTATATGATGGAATTTACGGTGCTCAAAACTAAAGTTAAAATTTCACCGCTGTTTTTTGCTGTGCTCACGGCGTTTTTGATTTCGGACAGAAACGGAATCGCACCTGTGGTTATAGGATTTTCTTTAGTTCATGAGCTTTGCCATTTTGCGGCTTTGGCAGCTATTAAAACTGCGCCGCAGGAAGTAAATGTTTCGGCAGCGGGAATATCTATGAGCCTTAACGGAGGTATGAGCACGGTAAAAAAAATACTTGTTCTTGCAGCCGGAGCAACAGGTAACTTTGTTTTAGCTGCGTTTTTTTCTGCGGCGGATAACAGACTTTTTTTTACTGTAAATCTTATAATCGGCATTTTTACGATATTGCCTCTTTGTTCAACCGACGGAGGAAGCATTTTAACGGAATTTGCGGAAAAATTCTTTCCGGAGCGGGCGGAAAGAATATGCAGAAACATTTTTTTATTTTGCGGAGCAACCGCAGCGGTAATTCTTGCAGCAGCTGTTGTTATAAACAAAAACCCATATTTGCTTATTGCACTCTTTTATGCGGTTATATGTTTATTAAAGTATTGAAAAAGCGATTATTTATATGCTATACTAACTAAGTATGTGAAAGGAGGAATTGCTTTGTCAGCTATTCCCGATAGTATATTAAAGCTCGTTCAAAAGCCTGCAAGGTACACCGGCGGAGAAATTAACAGCGTAGTTAAAAACAAAGATGATGTTTTTGTCCGGTTTGCGTTTTGCTTTCCGGATTTATACGAAGTGGGTATGAGCCACCTTGGAATGAAAATACTTTACAGCCTGCTTAATAAAGACCCGGAGGTTTGGTGCGAGCGCGTTTTTGCGCCGGACGTAGATATGGAAAAAATCCTGCGGGAACGCAGTTTGCCGCTGTTTGCCCTTGAAAGCGGAGATTCCGTGGGCGATTTTGACATGATAGGATTTACTCTGCAATATGAGCTCTCTTATACGGGAGTGCTGAATATGCTTGACATTGCGGGAATTCCTGTTCGTGCAGAGGAACGGCATGGGCTTAAAAATATCGTAGTGGCGGGAGGTCCGTGCTCATGTAACCCGGAGCCTATGGCGGATTTTATAGACCTGTTTATGCCCGGAGAGGGAGAAGAGGTTCTTCCCGAGGTTGTCGCGCTTTATAAGGAAGCAAAGAAAAACAACTGGAGCAAGCACAAATATCTTACGGAAGCCGCAAAGATAGAGGGCGTTTACGTTCCGTCGCTTATTAATGTGGTTTATAACGAGGACGGAACGGTGAAAGAATTTGTTCCGAAGGAAACGGCGACTCTGCCGGTAAAAAAGCGCATTATTAAGGATTTGGACAAGGTTTACTATCCCGAAAGCTTTATTGTGCCGTTTATTGAGATTGTTCACGACAGAAGTATGCTGGAGCTTATGCGCGGATGTATTCGCGGATGCCGTTTCTGTCAGGCAGGATTTATTTATCGTCCTCTGCGCGAAAAGCAGGCGGAAACTCTTGAAAAAGATGCGCATAATCTATGTGAAAGCACCGGTTATGACGAACTTTCTCTTACCTCGTTGAGTACCAGCGATTACAGCCGGCTAAATTTGCTTTTAGACAAGCTGATAGGCTGGACTGAGCGCGACCATATAAATCTTGCAGTGCCCTCGCTTCGTGTTGACAACTTCAACGACGAGCTTATGCTCAAAATCAGCAAGGTGCGCAAAAGCGGACTTACTTTCGCTCCCGAAGCGGGAACTCAACGCCTGCGTGATGTAATAAACAAAAATGTTACCGAAGATGAAATATTCGGTACATGCTCCATTGCATTCAAAGGTGGATATACAAAAGTAAAGCTGTACTTTATGATGGGTCTTCCTACCGAAACAGACGATGATATTGTCGGAATTGTGGATTTGCTTCAGCGTATTGTGGATTTTTATTATCATATGAAGGACAAGCCTAAAGGAAAGGCAATCCACCTTACTGCAAGTATAGCAAATTTTGTTCCCAAGCCTTTTACTCCGTTTGAATTTGAACCGCAGGACACCAGAGAAGAACTTCGCAGAAAACAGGAACTGATTAAATCTACCGTTCGCAGCAAAAAAATAGACATTAGCTGGCATGACGTTGAAAGCTCGTTTATGGAAGGCGTTCTTGCACGCGGCGACCGCCGTCTTGGCAAAGTAATTGAAACCGCATGGAAAAAAGGCTGCAATTTTGATAGCTGGGATAACCATTTCAAATCTGAAAAATGGATGGAAGCATTTGAAGAGTGCGGGATTAATCCGGAATTTTATGCTAACCGCAAAAGAAACTATGACGAAGTTATGCCATGGGATATTTTCAATTACGGCGTATCAAAGAAATTCATCATAAACGAAAACAAAAAGGCACACGAGGGAGTTACAACGCCTAACTGCCGCGAAAAATGTTCGGGATGCGGTGCAAATTGCCTGAAAGGGGGCGCCTGCTTTGAGTAATGAAAACGGCTATGAAGATATAAGACTTTTTTACAGCAAAACAGGCTCCGCAAAATATATTTCGCATCTTGATACGATGCGTACGTTCCAAAGGGCGTTCCGCCGCTGTAAAGACCTTGACTTTTGGTATACGGAGGGATTTAATCCTCACCTTTATCTTACCTTTGCGCTGCCGCTTTCTCTCGGATATGAAAGCAATGTGGAAACAGTTGATTTTCGGCTTTCTTCTCATATTCCGAATAAAGAGATTGTGGATAAAATAAACAAGGTTCTTCCTTCCGGATTTAAAGCCTATAAAGCCGCAAAACCGGTAATGAACGCAAAGGTAATTCGTTTTGCAGATTACAATATTTCTTTTACTGCTGAAGGCATAGACCCCGAGGAAGTGCTTGCACAGTGGTACAGATGCTTCACCCGTGAAAGCGTGACCGTTAAAAAAGCGACAAAGCGCGGAGTAGAGGATGTTAATCTTAAAGAAGGAGAAAAAGTCCGTCTTTCAAAACTGAAATTGTTTGAAAACAGATTCTGTTTCAAAGCACGCCTTGTTTCCGGAGTTGAGTTTAACATAAACCCGGGGCTTGTGCTTCAGGCATTCAAAGAATTCAGCGAAATTGTACCGGAAGATATTGAAGTAAAACGAGTGGCCGTGTATAACGGAAAAATGGAAGAATTCTGCTGAAAAAAGCCAAAAAACACTTGCAATTATGATTTACTTGTGTTATTATAATAAAGCTGTCTGTATGTGCGCAGACAACGCTGTCGCATTCCCTGCGACGGGAACGGTAATTTCAAAGAATTGCCGGGCGGGCAGTCCTCTGTCACTGGATAGTATCCGTGAGTATGAATGTCTGAAAAATAAAAAAGGAGGATACTAAACATGGATGCACTTAAACTTATCGCTCAGGATTGCCTGAGAGCTGACAAACCCGTTGTTGCAGTAGGCGATACCGTAAAGGTATATTGCAAAATCAAAGAGGGAGACAATTACAGAACCCAGATTTTTGAAGGCGCAGTTATTGCAAAACAGCATGGCGGAATTTCCGAGTCTTTCACCGTTCGCCGTGTAGCACACGGATGCGGAATCGAAAGAGTATTCCCGATTCACAGCCCCCTTATTGAAAAGGTAGAGGTTGTACGTCATGGCCGTGTAAGAAGAGCCAAACTCTATTATCTTCGTGACAGAGTTGGTAAAGCTGCAAAGGTTAAACAGGTCAGATAATTTCAAGCATCATAAAAAGCTTCCCCGACAA
>SFFD01000065.1 GCA_004556975.1 Oscillospiraceae bacterium
TGATATTTTTATCCGGCGCTACTGCCGCAAGCGAGCTTAAGGTATCGCTTTGCAAAACCTCCTGTGTCTCTCCTGCCTCGCGTTCCTTTAAAGTCTCGCCGATACATATAACGGGAATAAGCCCCTCAGCCTGGGCAGCCCTGGCCTTGCGAGTGACCATTTCCGAACTTTCATTAAAGATATGGCGGCGCTCGGAATGCCCGCAGATAACATAACCTGCTCCGGAACCGCGAACCATGGGGGCAGATATTTCCCCGGTAAAAGCTCCGTAGCGTTCCCAATAAATATTCTGAGCACCTATAGTAACCATACTGTCTCTGGTAAGCTGGGACAAAAGGGAAAGATAACATTGTTCGATATGACGCTGCCTCGTCTGTTATTAAGCAAAGCAAGGTCTGTGGAAGAGGCAATTAATTATACGGAAAAATATAATCTTTTCTATGATGTGGCTCCGCTGCATTACATAGTGGCGGATGCTTCGGGTAAATCGGCAGTAATTGAATTTGTAAACGGTAAGATGGCTGTAACAAAAAGCGAAAACAAATATTTTGCAGTAACCAACTTTACCTTGTACGGCAACACTGCCAAAACAGGATTCGGAAAAGAGCGCTATGAAAACATTCAGAATACGTTGGAAAAACGAGGGGGAATCATTTCTGAGGAAGATGCTTTAGACCTTTTGAAAAACAATGTCATACCAGGAGACGGACAATGGTCCGCTGTATATAACTTAAGCAAGAAAACGCTGTCGGTAGCCTTTTCCGAAGAGTATGAACATGTGTATCGGTTCAAAATGTATGATTTTGACATGAAAGATACGGTTTATATATAACGAAAACAGCCGCACGGAAACACCGTGCGGCTGTTATTGCACTTACCTTACGAAATCTACTAAAAATCTGGTAAACCAAATATAACGCAAATGAAAAAGCGAGAAGTGAAAATGGCTTTACTTCTCGCTTTTTTGGTGCGGGTAACAGGGCTTGAACCTGCACGCCAAAGGCACAAGATCCTAAATCTTGCGCGTCTGCCAATTCCGCCATACCCGCATATCCGCCAATAGATAATAGCATTTTGGGTGAGATTTGTCAATTATAAAAAGCGGACATTGCCCGCCGAAAGCATTATACAAATTCTGCGCAGCGAAGAACGGCAAGCTGCGTTTTTCCGTCACGGAAGCAGCCGGATTTCGCTTTTTCAAGGGCTTCGGCAAAGGGCATTTTTACAATGTCGAGAAACTCGTCCTCGTCAAGGTGCTGACCCTTTTCGGAAAGGTCTTTAGCAAAAAACAGCCATATTACTTCATCGCAAAAACCCGGCGAGGTGTATATCGGGCCAAGCTCCGTCCAGCTTTCCGCGGCAACGCCGCATTCTTCAAGCAATTCGCGCCTGGCGCACTCCAAGGGAATTTCTCCGCCTTCAAGCTTTCCGGCGGGCACTTCCAAAATCTCCTGACCTATGGGGTAGCGAAACTGCCTTACAAAAAAAGCTTCGCCGTTTTTGTCAACGGCAAGCACGGCTACGGCTCCCTTGTGGCGCACAACCTCACGGGCGGCGCAGGCGCCGTTTTCAAGCAGAACTTCATCACGAAACACGTTTATAATCTTTCCTTCATAGACGGAGGAGGAGTCAAGCGCTTTTTCAAAATGCCGCAAAAAATCATCTCCCAATAAAATCATGAGTATATTACGCCTTATTTTAGCATATATTTTACTGAAAATGAATACCCAAAAACCTTCTTATTAATACCCTGACAGCAAATGCAGCCTGCCTGCCCCGCAAAAAGCGAATCGGGCAGACGGGTTATGCCACATAACCTGATTTTACGGAGATTTTTAAAATGACATTCAGCGAACCGCCTACTGCTACTGCGGTGGAAAAATACATTCGGGAAATTTTGCGTGCTCATCCGTGCTCAAAAAGCTTTTCGGCGGGGAAAAGCGTTCTGGGAAGAAAAATATCGGTGCTCACGTTGGGGGAGGCAAAAGGCGGAACACTTTTTGCCGGCGCAACCCACGGAAGCGAATGGCTTACTTCCCTTGTGCTGCTGCGCTTTTTTGACGAGCTGTGCTCAAGCTTTGAACGCGGCACGCGCTTTTACGGAATTGACCCGTGCCGCGCGTTAAGCCGCCGCGGAGTTGCCGTGCTGCCCGTGCTCAACCCTGACGGAGTCGAGATTAATCTGCGCGGAACAAAAGCCGCTCCCGCCTGCGCCGAAAGGCTTCAGCGCCTTTCCGGAGGAAATTTCGCCCGTTGGAACGCAAATGCCTGCGGGGTTGACATCAACCATAATTTCGAAGCTGGGTGGGATTCTCTTCAAGAAATGGAGCACGCCGCCGGCATATACGGGCCCGCTCCGCGGCAATACGGCGGTCCGCGCCCGTTTTCCGAACCGGAAACCCGCGCGGCCTGCGGAATTTGCTCAACTCTGAATGTTTCACGCCTCTATTCGCTTCACAGCCAGGGCGAGGAAATTTATTGGTATTACGGACCGCATACGCCCATTTTAAGCCGCGATATTGCTCACGAGTTTGCCTCTGCCTGCGGATATTCGGTGGCTTCTCCCACGGGAATGGCGTCGCACGGCGGCTTTAAAGACTGGTTCATCGAAAGCTTCGGACGCCCGGGTTTTACGATTGAAATCGGCAGGGGAGAAAACCCGCTTCCTATTTCAGACTTTGACGAAATTTATAAAAAGCTTGCGCCTGCTTTGGCTTTGGCGCTGGTTATGTAAATACACAAAAACAAAACCCCTGATTTTACAGGGGTTTTTGTATTTTTGACTATTCTTTTTCTGGCTCTTCCGGCGGAAGAAGAATTTTGGCGTGAACCTTTTCAATGCGGTGCTCCTCCGTTCTGATAACGGTAAATTCCACATTCTGATAGGTTACTACAGGGTGCTCGCTTTCTTCCGGAATCCGCCCGAGCATATCGGTGATAAAGCCGCCCAGGGTGTCATAATCAAGCTCGTCGGGGAACTCTATATTAAGTATTTCCGCAACGTCATCAAGAAGCATTGTTCCCTCAAGGTCAAAGTTATCCTCGTCAATGCGGCTGTATTCCGCTTCTTCGTCGTCATATTCGTCCTGAATGTTGCCCATAACGGACTCTATAAGATCCTCCATTGAAACAATGCCGGCGGTGCCGCCGTATTCGTCGACAACGACTGCAATCTGAATCTTCTTCTGCTGAAATTCAAAAAAGGCCTCGCGGCAGCTGTTAGATTCGGGAATAAAACTTACCGGGCGAAGAAAGTCCGAAACCTTCCTCTGTGCAAAATTCTTTTCTCCGATAAGCGCAAGAAGGTCCTTTGCATAAATAATCCCCTTTATGTTGTCAATGGTGTCCTCGTAAACCGGCATTCTGGAATATCCGTCCGAAATTGCAAGGTCGACGGCTTCCGCAATGGGCAAGGAAAGCTCCACCGCGGTAAGATCCATTCGGTGAGTCATAACTTCACCCACGGTGCGGTCGTCAAACTCAAAGATGTTGTTGATCATCTCTTTTTCGCTTTCCTCAATGGTGCCCTTTTCATTGCCGGCGTCAAGCATCATACGGATATTCTCTTCCGTTGCGGATTCCGGCTCTTCTTTCGGATTTATTCCGAAAAGGCGCAGAATTCCGTTTGTGGAAGCACCCAAAAGCCCGACAAACGGTCTGAAAACCTTATAAAAAAATGAAAGCACCCCGCCGATAGAATAAGCAATACGATCAGGATAGTGCATTGCAATGCGTTTCGGCACAAGCTCGCCGAAAACAAGCGTCACATACGAAAGTATCATAGTCAGAATAACAAGCACAATGGTGTGCACCGCAGCTTCCCCTATGATGCCGCCGGTTGCGCTCATAATAAGCCCGGTGAAGAAATCGGCGTATTTGTCGGCGGCAAAGGCCGATGACAAAAGTCCCGCCAGAGTAATTGCCACCTGAATGGTCGCAAGAAAATTGTTCGGTTCGCTTACCAGCCTGCACAAAGTTTTGGCTTTTTTGTCGCCGTTTTCGGCGTCATGATGAAGTTTGGCATCGTTGAGCGAAATAATCGCAATTTCGCTCATGGCGAAGAAGGCGTTAACGCCTATCAGCGCCAAAACAAGAATAACGTACCATATACTTCCCGGGTCATCCGGCATAAGATGATTCCTCCAATGCAAAATAAAATTATGAAATCGTTTTCAGCAAATAAAAAACAATATTATACATTTTATCATATCATGTAAGCATATATGTGTCAATACTTTCCTTATACGAGGGCCGCTTTGCGGCAATTTTCACTTGACCGCCGCCTTTTTTAGTGCTATTATTATATTCCGATATAAATACGGAGATGTATCGAAGTGGTCGTAACGAGAACGACTCGAAATTTTTTGTAGAGTTGGCTGTTTGCTCCGCTTAAAAAGCCCGTAAAATCAGGGGTTTTCTCCGGTTCGAAAATTAAATATTTTGTTGTTCTTTCCGTCAGTTCTTTCCAAAAGTTTTTGGAAGAAATGCGGAATAACATACACGGAGAGTTGTCCGAGTGGTCGAAGGTGCAGCACTCGAAATGCTGTGTTCCCAAAAGGAACCTAGGGTTCGAATCCCTAACTCTCCGCCAAAAAGTCC